>CAYNFA010000313.1:0-5451 GCA_964396345.1 uncultured Thalassobaculum sp. | reverse complement strand
GTCTGGGCCGTGTCTCAGTCCCAGTGTGGCTGATCATCCTCTCAGACCAGCTACCGATCGTCGCCTTGGTGAGCCGTTACCTCACCAACTAGCTAATCGGACGCGGGCCCCTCCCAAGGCGGCAAGCCTTTGCCCCATAGGACACATCCGGTATTAGCGGCCGTTTCCAGCCGTTATTCCGAACCTCAGGGTAGGTTCCCACGCGTTACTCACCCGTGCGCCACTGCTCCGAAGAGCCGTTCGACTTGCATGTGTTAGGCATGCCGCCAGCGTTCGTTCTGAGCCAGGATCAAACTCTCAGGTTGATCGCAATCCCAATCAGGCCGAAACCAAACCAGGACAGCTCCAACAAGAGCCAAACCCATAACACATTCGATTGGCGTAATATTCCAAGGCCGTAACCAAAACCCAGCAGTCTCCCGCCAAGCCATGGCACAGCCAAGGACGCACAGTCGGATGCAACAGATCGGCTCGTAAGCCAGTCCCCTCATCAGAGACCAGCACGCCCAGCAAAACCAAGCCAGACCGCCGCCTGCGCATCCCTTCCATTTCACAATGTACATGAGCCGGAGGGCTTCCGCCCTCACTCTTCGGCGCGTAGAAGGCCGCGGCAGGTTTCCCTGCCCGACACCATTCCTGTCCGAGAGACCGGTTGAAGGCGTCGCCCTCAGCGGTGAGGGGTATATAGCCCCCCGGTTTCGGGCGTGCAAGCGTTCGTTTCACAAAATCGACATCGACCATATGCTGACTTGGCCGACAGCCCGTGGCACAATATCTGGCTATGGCGGTGCCAGACCGTCGACGCATCCAAACGAGGATCCGACGCTCCCATGACGCCGAACTCGCCATCGATACGCCGCCCTGCCCCAGCCTCGCGCCTTGCACGGCTGTGCCGGACCGGCGCCCTGGCCCTGGTGCTGCCGCTGGCCGCCTGCGTGCCGAACCCGCTCGACGCCTTCCGAAGCTCTGAGACAATCGGCGGCACCGAGAGCGGTTCCCTGGCCTCCGGCCGAAACCCGGACAAGGACGCCTCCCCGGCCAGTACCTTTACCCAATTCAACGACATTCCGGTTCCGGCCGGGGCCGATCTCGACCTCGAACAGTCCCTGGTGCTCGGTACCGAAGAGGGATGGATCGGACGGCTGTCGCTCGATGTCGGCTACGGCATGACCGACATGTATTCCTTCTACGAGCGCGAGATGCCGAAGTTCAGCTGGGAGCAGCTCACCACCGTCCGCGCCAAGATCTCCACCATGACCTACCGGCGCGGCGCCCGCGTCGCCACCATCACCCTGCAGCCGCGCACCGGGATCGCCAGCAGCGGCACGTCGATCGACTTCACCGTCGCCCCGGCCAACCGCACGGTGATCGACAGCGGCCCGGCGCGCCGCGGCGGCTGAAGCGGCCACCGGGCGCCGGTCAGGTGCAGCCCGGTCAGATCAGCCCGAGCGCGCGCAGCTCCCGGCGCATGTCCTCGGGCATTTCCGCCGAACCGTCGTCGTTCGACGCCAGGTCCGGCGGTGCGTCGGCGGGCTCCAGATAGCGCCAACCCTGGAACGGGCGCTGCGGGCGGGGCACGACCAGCACCAGTTCCGACTCGAACACCAGCGCGCAACACTTCCGGCCCTCGTGATCGAGCGCCTCCTCGATGGCGTGCAGGCGCTGGCGCACCCGGATCTCGCGGCGGATCACCCAGTACAGCGAGTCGCCCTCGCCCACGATCTCGTCGGCCCGACGCGGCGCGTTGCGCGTGATGTGGCGGCTGTAGGGCGGCTGACCGGCGGCCAGCAGCTCGCCGCGCCGTCGCTTCTGCCAGTCGGCCAGTTCCTCCACCGTGTCTACACCAACGCAGAGCTTGATCAGGTGCAGTGCCATCGCCTCCCCCGAGATCCCGCCCGTCGCCCGCCGGTCACGGCAGCAGGCCAAGGATCCGCCACCAGACATAGTCCAGCGGCAGGAGCAAGACCACGGTCGCCAGCGCCGACACCAGCGCGGTACTGGCGGCGGCGCGGGCCGGGATGTTGCCGAGTTGCAGCAGCACGATCAGCGGCGGCACCTGGTAGGGGAAGAACACCGTCGAGAACCCGACCACGAAGGTCATCAGCACGGTCTCGATCGGCAGCCCGGAAGCGGCCGCCATGTCGCCGGCGATCGGCGTGAGAATCGCCGGTACTCCTGGCATGGTCGACACCGTGCCGAGCGCGGTCGCCAGCAGCGAGAGCACGAAGAAACTGCGCCCCGGCGCTTCCGGATCCAGCTTGATCGCCGCCAGCACGCCTTCGGCGAGCGCCGCGCCGAGCCCGCTGTCCGCCACCAGCGCCCCGACCCCGAGAATGCCGGCGACGTAGATCAACGGGTTGATCGGCACCTTCTCGCGGAACGCCTGCGGCGGCACCAGCCCGACCGCCGGCATCAGGCAGATCAGGCCGGCGCCGAGGCTGATCCAGGCCGGCGACACGCCGTGCACCGCGTCCGAGGCCCACAGGGCCAGGGCCGCGGCGAGCAGAATCGCCACCCGGCGCTCGTCGGCGCTCCAATACACCGGCGCCGTCTCCTCCGGCGTCGAGCCCGGCTCGGTCGGCTGCTCGTGGAACAGCAGCCAGACCACCAGCACCAGCAGCACCGACTTCAGCAGCCCGAGAACCGGAAAGTGAATGATCAGCCAGTCGAAATACTGCAGCTGGACGCCGTGGAACACCTCGGCCGCGCCGAGCAGGACGTTGTTGGGGACGTTCGCCGGCAGGATCGCCACCGGCCCGAGATACGAGCCGAATCCGGTCGCGACCACCAGCCCGGTTCGGCCGCGCGAGCCTTCCCGCCAGCCCAGCCGATCGGACAGCGCCAGCACGATGGGCAGCAGCAGGATCAGCCGGCTCATGGTCGACGGCATCAGGAAGCCGAGCGCCAGACACACCGTCACCACCCCCGACACGGTCGCAAGGTAGCCGCCGCGGAACCGCCCGACGAGCGTACGGGCGATGCGCCGTCCAAGGCCGGTGCGTTCGACCGCGGCGCCGATCACAAGGCCACCGAACACCAGCCAGAACGCCGGGCTGGCGAAGCCCGAGAAGATCACCGGCGGGCTGCCGACGTGCAGCACCATGGCCCCGAGGAAGAAGCCCAGCGCCGTCAGGTGCTCGGGCACGATCATGGTCGCCCAGCAGCCGATCGACAGCACCACCAGCGCGGCGGCGCGCATCATCACCGGCGAGGCGCCGTCCGGCGGCGGCGTGAACCACAGCACAATCGCCGCCGCCAGCAGCCCCACGGCGATCAGGAGCGACCGGTTGCGCGCGATCATGCGTCGTTGGCCCCCGCCGCGGCGCCGTCGGGCGCCTCCAGCACCACCATCTCGGCGCCCTCCTCGACCAGGTCGCCCTCGGCGACCGGCAGCCGGACGACGACCCCGGCGGCCGGAGCCGCCACGGTGTGTTCCATCTTCATGGCCTCCAGGACCAGCAGGGTGGCGCCGCGCGCCACGACGTCTCCGACGGCGACTTCGACGCGGATGACTTTAGCCGGCATCGGCGCGGTCAGGCGGCCGGAGCCTGCCTCCTCGGCCTCGCCGGCGGCGAACGGGTCGTCCAGCTCGAGCGGCCAGGACCGGTCATCGAGGAACACCACCCGGCGGTCCCCGGCGGCGACCACCGTGGCGGCGCGCCGCACCCCGTCGACCCGCAGGTCGAGGCGCCCGTCGCCGTCGAGACTTCCGTCGAGCTGGATGTTCGTGGTGCCGATCCGGGCCGTCCAGGCGCCGGAATCGGCCGTCATGCGCACCGTCGTCGCCCGCGCACCGTCGCTGAACACCAGGTCGTGGTGGCCGGAATCGTTCAACCGCCAGCCGTCGGCCCGCGCCCAGGGCGAGTGCGGGTCGAGGGTGCGGGCCGAGGCGGCCCGGGCGGCGGCGCCGAGCGCCAGCATCTCGGCGAGTCCGGCGACCGCCAGCACGGCTTCCGGCACCGTCTCGCCGGCCGGCGCCAGCTCGGCAATGGCGCGACCGACGAATCCGGTATCGATCGGTCCGGCGACCACGTCGGGGTGCTCGACCAGGCGCTTCAGGAAGCCGGCGTTGGTGGTCACGCCGACCACCTCGGTCCGGCCGAGGGCGGCGGCGAGGCGCGCCAGCGCCTGGCGCCGATCGCGGCCGTGGGCGATCACCTTGGCGATCATCGGGTCGTAGTGGACCGTGACCGCCCCACCTTCGACGACGCCGGAATCGACCCGGATGCCCTCGCCGTCCGGCAGCCGCAGGCGGATCAGCGGCCCGGTCTGCGGGAAGAAGTCGCGGGCCGGGTCCTCGGCGTACAGGCGGACCTCGACGGCGTGGCCGTCGATCCGCAGGTCCGCCTGGACGAACGGCAGCGCCTCGCCGGCCGCGACCCTGAGCTGCAGCGCCACCAGATCGAGCCCGGTGATCAACTCGGTGACCGGGTGCTCGACCTGCAGCCGGGTGTTCATCTCCATGAAGTGGAACGTGCCCGACGCGTCGAGGATGAACTCGACGGTGCCGGCGCCGACATAGCCGACCGCCCTCGCCGCCGCCACCGCCGCCCGCCCCATGGCCTCGCGGGTGGCCGGGTCGAGGTCGGGAGCCGGTGCCTCCTCCATGATCTTCTGATGGCGGCGTTGGGCCGAGCAGTCACGCTCGAACAGGTGGACGGTGTTGCCGTGGCGGTCGGCGAACACCTGGACCTCGACGTGGCGCGGCCGCTCCAGATAGCGCTCGACGATCAGCCGGTCATCGCCGAACGACGCCTTGCCCTCGCGCTGGGCCGAGGCGATCGCCGCCGGCAGCTCGCCCGGCTCGCGAACCACCCGCATGCCCTTGCCGCCGCCGCCCGCCGAGGCCTTCAGCAGCACCGGAAAGCCGATCGCCGATGCCGCCTCGGCGAGCCGCTCCGGCGCCTGGTCGTCGCCGTGATAGCCCGGCACCAGCGGCACGCCGGCCGTCTCCATCAGCGCCTTGGCGCCGGCCTTCGACCCCATGGCCTCAATCGCCGCCGGCGGCGGCCCGACGAACACGATGCCGGCGGCCTCGCAGGCGCGCGCGAATTCGGCGTTCTCGGACAGGAAGCCGTAGCCCGGATGCACCGCGTCGGCGCCGGCGCGACGGGCGACGTCGAGGATGACGTCGCCGCGCAGGTAGGAATCGGCGACCGCCGCCGGCCCGATCGGCCAGGCCTCGTCGCAGGCCCGGACGTGCGGGGCGTCGGCGTCGGCCTCGGAGTGGACCGCGACGGTGCGGATGCCCATGGACCGGGCCGTCCGCGCCACGCGGCAGGCGATTTCGCCGCGGTTGGCGATCAGCAGGCAGCGTATCACGCGGACCACCCGGGCTTGCGCTTCTCCAGGAACGCGCCCAGCCCCTCCTTGGCCTCGTCGCCGGCGCGTTGGCGAGCGATCCGCTGGGCGGTGTCGCGGATCAGCAGGTCGTCGATTTCCTTGAGGGCG
>CAYNFA010000312.1:0-5474 GCA_964396345.1 uncultured Thalassobaculum sp. | reverse complement strand
CTGTGACCGATCGCGCTCAATGCTCTCACCGCGAGAGAGCGGGCCTCTTCGACGTCAAGACGCACGAGGTCTCCTCCTCCGGTTGTCGTTGCCCCGACCCGCGCTGAGTTCAACCGTCGCGCGGCTTGAATTTCGGCAAGCTGATGTTCTCGTTGACGTCCTCGAAGACGACCTGGACGGGCATGCCGATCTTCAGGTCTTCGTTGCGCGCGTCGATGACATTGGCGATGACGCGCGGCCCTTCTTCGAGCTCCACAAACGCAACGTTGTATGGCAGTTCAGCCTCGAATGCCGGGTGATAGGCCTTGTGGAAGACCACCCAACTGGCAATCTTCCCGCGTCCGGACATCCGGTCCCAATGATAGCTTTCGGAGAAGCAGTGCGGGCACACCGGTCCGTTGGGTGCCCACGCTTTTCCACAGTCGTTGCAACGCTGAAGCACGAACTCGTGCTTGCGCGCGGCCGCCCAGAACTCTTTGTTAAAGTCGGTGATTGGCGGTAACGGTTTGACGTCACCAACGGCCTGTACGGATGGCACAGACATGTCGCCTATCTCCTGAAAATGATTGAGTCGCCACGATTGGTGGCCCACTGCATGATCTCGGCGTTCTCGACTTGACGATCGCCACACTCGCCGCGCAACTGCCTGACGATCTCGCAGATGTGGTTCCAGCTGGAGATGTGCGCCTCTGAGAGGAGGCCGCCATGCGTGTTGATGGGCAACTCACCGCCAACGCGAATCCGGCCGTTCTTGGTGAACTCCCATGCCTCGCCTGGCTTGCAGAAGCCGAACCGCTCAAGCGCCATCCACACGTTGCTGGACATCGCGTCATAGGTGTAGAGGGCGTCGACGTCGTCCTGTGTCACGCCAGCCATCCGGTAGACTTCCAGGTCTCGCGGGCTCGGCACCGGCTCGTTTTCGTCCTGCTGGTGTATGCCGATGCCGGGCCGCCCCCCGGTCGCCTCCTTGAGGCCAGCGCGCATGCCCTGCATGCCGGAGAGATAGACCGGCTTCTTTCGACCGTCGCGCGCGCGCTCTGCCGTGGAGACGATGACCACCGCCGCGCCTCCCACGGTCAGACAGTAGTCGAAGAGATGCAGCGGCGCGCAGACATAGCGCGAGTTCTGGTGTTCCTCGACTGTCAGCGGCTTCTTCATGAAGGCGCTCGGGTTAAGCAGCGCGTTGTGGCGAAGCGACACGCTGACCTCGGCAAGATCTCGGCTGGTGGCCCCGTAGCGGTCGAAGTACTTCTGCAGGGCCATGGCCCAGGCTCCGCCTGGGGACGACATGCCGAAGTGGGGATGCTCGAAATGGGCGCCGCCGATCTCGCGATCGTCCTGGTTCTGCCCTTGCAGGCCGACCGTGCCGACACGTTGCCAGTTGATCGAGCAGACGCACGCCACGTATTTCGCAAGCCCGGCGTGGGCGGCGAGCCCGCCGTGAGCGAGTACTGTCGCGAGCTGGCGGCCATGCTGCCAAGTCTGATCTGCGAAGGCAATGTCGAGGCCGAAGGCCTCGGCCACCTGATCATAATCGACGCCGAGCGGCGTACCGATGTTGATGAGCAGCCCGTCGATGTCCTCGCGCTTCAGGCCGGCGTCGTCGAGTGCCGCCTTGAACGCCGTCACGAGCGGGACGAGCGGGCTGTCCGTCGGCGCGTGCCGTGCGAAGCCGCTGTTACCCACACCGATGATTGCGGTGCGGTCCCTGATGCTGAAGTCCTCCATCTACTCCTCGCCCCTTCACCAACAGTTCATCGAACGACCGGATGCGGTCAGCCCGCGGTGGCGGCATCCACCAACCCACCGGCGCTGACAAGCCGGCGTATCTCGCCGTCTGACAGTCCGAGCTCCGCGCAGATGGTGGCGCTGTGAGCCCCTATCGCCGGCGCATCGCCCTTGGGTGCCGCGGCGCTTTCAGAGAAGCGCGCGGGAAATCCGAGGACGGAGATGAGACCTCCGCCAGGGCCCGGCACCGACGCTGTCACGCCTAGCGCTGCAGACTGCGGGTGTGCGATCGCCTCTGCAGGCGTCTGATACGCGGATCCGAGTCCACCAAGCGCGCGCACCGCATCGACAATCTCGGCCGACCCGCGCTTCACGAACGCCGTTTCGTATTCCGGCTTCAGCGCCCGGGCCTTGGGCCCGAGCCCTGTGGTCTCGCGACCGGCCTTGTCGAAACGCGGATCGTCGAGCATCCACTCCAGGCCCATCTGCTGCACGAATTGAACCCATCCCGGACGCCCCTCGGCGCCGACCGATCCCCCGAACATGAAGGTGATCGGCGAATCGCCGGTGGCCCAGCCGCGGTCAGGCGGATCGTTGGCGCCGCCGACACGGGGGCCGGAGTACTCGTCCGGGTCGCTCTGTGCCGCGAGGTGGACGGTCTTCATGCTGAGCAGCGAATTCAGCATCGACACGCTGACCCGCTGTCCAATGCCCGACCTCCGGCGCCAGAGCAGCGCCGCCAACGCGGCCTGGGTCGCGAAGATGCCGGTCGATACGCCGGCAACGTCGGCACCCAGGCGCTCAGCGGGCCGGTCACGGCTACCCAGGTAGCGGGTATAGCCGGCCATCGCCTGCGCGGTGAGTTCGGAGGCCGGCTTGCCGGTCAACGGTCCCGCGTCGCCGAATGGCGAAATGCACACGGTGACGAGACGCCGGTTTGCGGCCCAGACCTCTTCGCTGAGACCCTGGATACCAAGCGCCTCCAATTCCTCCAGGGTGCGGTCGGTGATCAAGACGTCCGCCGTCTCCAGCAACCGGCGCAGCAGGTCGCCCGCCATGGCTGGGCGCGGGCCGAGGCCAAGGGCGCGCTTGCCGCGGTTCAGCGAGAAGAATGCGGCGCTCGTCCGGCCGTCCGAAAGGAATGGTGGGCAGGCTCTGAGCCAATCACCCTGCTCGGTCTCGATTTTGACGACATCGGCGCCGAGATCGCCCAGCCGCAAGGCCGCGAGCGGCCCGGCAACGCCCTCTGCGAACTCGACGACGCGAAGTGGCGGCAGCATGAGCTCAGCTTGCCCGCTGCGCGGGAGCCACCGATCGGCTCCGCAGGTCGCGGAGAACCGTTTCGGTATCCTCGCCGGGAACCGGAGCCTGCGTGACCGCGCATCGCGTTGTCGCGAAGTGCCACGGCAGACCACCAACCAAGAGCCGGCCCCAGTCGTGCGTGTCGAGCTCGGCGATCATCGCATTGCGGCGGACCTGCTCGTGGTACCGCAACATCTCGAAGTGATGAGCGAACGCCACCGGGACGGCGTTTCGCTCGAAGGTCCGCAGCCACCAGATGATCGGGCGTTCCCGGATCAACGGTTCGACCAGGCCATCGAGAGCGTCCCGGTTCGCAACCCGATCGGGATTGGTCGCGAAACGTGGATCCGCCGCCCACTCCGGATGGCCAAGGGCCTTGCAGAAGCCGGACCATTGCCGCTCGGTCTGGGCGGTGACGAATATCTCGGCATCGAGCGCCGCATAGGCACGGTCGGGCACGAGGCCAGGCGAAGCACTGCCCAGGGACCTGGGTTCGGCACCACCACCCAACATCTCCGCCACCCTTGTGTGCTGCATCTCGAGGGCCGCCTGGAGCATCGAAATTTCGACCTTCTGGCCCCGCCCGCTTACCTCGCGCTGCAACAGGGCGGCAAGCACCGCCTCGGTCGCCACGATCGAGGTCGTCAGGTCGATGTAGCCGGTGAAGCGGAAGGCCTCGAAGCTGTCGCCTGGGGGCCCGTTCAGGCGGGCAAACCCGGAGAACGCCTGCATCACGAAATCGGCGCACGCCTCGCGTGCCATCGGCCCGACCTCGCCGAAGCCGGTGACCGAGCAGTAGACCAGACGGGGGTTGCGCTCGCGCAGGGCATCGTAGCCCAAACCGAGGCGCTCGATGACCCCGCCGCGGAAATTCTGGATGAAGACGTCAGCGTCAGTCGCCAACGCGAGTGCGTCGGCGCGCCCCTCGGGCGACTTCAGGTCAAGGGTAATGCCGCGTTTGTTGACGTTGAGGCAGAGATAATTGGTGCCGATGCCGCGCTGCGTCGGCTGCACCCACCGCGTTCCGTCTCCGGCTGGCGGCTCAATCTTGACAACGTCGGCGCCGAGCTCGCCCAGCAGCGCGCCGATCCAGGGACCGGCGGCCATGATGCTGGTGTCAACGACCCGCATGCCCTCCAGCGGTCCAGGCATCGCCCACCCCCTCCCCGTCAATTCTTCTGTCATTCGTCGGACCGGATTGGCGGCGCGACGGCATTCCAGCCATGGACCCGGCGGTTGCCGACGGTCGAGAAGCAAGACCACGAACCGACAGGATGATCACACTGTAAGATTTCCACCTCACAATGTAAAGCATGCGAACGGCCACAGACGGACACTTTGATCTACCAGCGCGTTTACGGGATGACTGGATCGCGGCAGTGATCCTGGCGTTCCTCCGGTACCCGTCGTGTCACGGGTGATCTCAGAGGCCGATTTTCGGCTTGTCGCAGCCGCCGACAGGGCCATGCCCAGGGTCAGGTCGCTGGCGACGCCGTCTCCGCCAGATCAGCCGGTAGCGGCGGTCGCGCTTGACCGTCCAGCGCGCCGTCGTGTCCTGGTGCGCCGCCTTGGCCGGACGGTCCGGCCAGTCTCGCGGACCGTCGCACCGGCCTTTAAGCCGCGCCTTCTCCGGGTCGCCCAGGCGCTGCTTCGGCGCCTCCACGATCGAGGCCTCGGTCGCCCCGGCCGTCACCAGAACCTCGCGACCCGAAGGGCGGCGTCAGCAAAACCGCCCGATCGTCGAACAGTCCGGCACCTTGTCGCCGAGCCCCGGACTTAGGGTCACGTCCGGACTCAGGCACCGCATGAACGTAAGCCGGTCCTGGATCCGGCATTCCGCACCCGACGGTCGGCCAGCCTTCGACCGCTCCGACCGGCCCAACGCCCGGTCCAACTCCGCCCGGAAGGCCTCGAAGTCGACCACCGGGCCAGACGCTCCAAAGGGTCGCCGGTCTTGCTCAACCCGGCGAGACAATCCTCAAGATAGAAGAACCCCGGCTGACCGACCATTCAGCCCCCCCAATCGACGACACCACGACGGAATCACGCACACGGTCTCCAGGCCAGCCGGCTCTGCAAGCCGTCAAGACGGGGAAAGAAGAAGCAAGGCAGGGGCATGAACGCCCAGAAGCGCGCTGCAATCAGTCGGGCAGGGGCGACACGAGAGCGATCTCGCGTTCCATGCGTGCCAGAATCTCGGCTCGCCGCGGCAGAGCCATTCGCTCCGTCAGGCTCGACACGGTAATGGCCGCCACCACGCGGCGACTTCCGGAGTATATCGGCAGAGCGACGGAAGAGACGTGGCGAACCGTCCGCTCGTCGTTCAGCGCATAGCCGTCGCGGCGGGTGCGCTCGACCAGAGCCAGGATTTCGCCGGTGTCCGCGTTGAACTGGCGATAGGCCTCGGCGTTGGCGTGTACCAGCTCGTCGACCTCGAAATCCTG
>CAYNFA010000311.1:0-5479 GCA_964396345.1 uncultured Thalassobaculum sp. | reverse complement strand
GTTCGAACCCGGTAGCGATTTCGCCCATCATCCGGCGCTTCTCCTCCGCGGTGCGGCGCTCCAGTTCCTCCTGCTCGGCCTCCATCCGGCGCATCCGCTCGGCGTTGTCCTTGAAGACCTGGACGGCCTTCGCCATGGCGCCGATCTCGTCCGAGCGCTCGCGGCCCGGGATCTCGACGGCGAGGTCGTCGGCGGCCAGCCGGTCCATGGCGTTGGTCATCGACTGGATCGGGCGGGTGATGCTGCGGCCGAGCGCGAGCGCGACCAGGATCGCCAGCAGCGCCGCGCCGGCCGTACCGACGCCGATCACCGTCCGGGCGAAGCGGCCCTCGGTATCGCGATCGGCTGCGAACGCCTGGACCGCCGCCGCCACGGTCGTGTTCACCTCCTTCGCCGCCGCCGCCATAGCCGCCGCCGACGCGCTCTCCTGGGCGAGCGCTTCGATCATCGCGGCGAACGACACGCGGTAGGTCACCAGTTCCTGCTTGGCGGTGGCCATCGCGGTCAGCGTCGATGCCTGGGTGGCGGTCGCGGTCAGCCTGTCGATGTCGCCCTCCAGGCGGTCCATGGCGTTGTCGACCGCGGATCGGGCCGACGCCTCTCCGCGTGAGCGGGCGGCCTCGTTGCGGGCGAGCGACAGCGCCCGTCCGTTGGCGACCGTCTCGAGCGCCGTCGTCATGGTGGCGACAGCGTTCTCGAGCGCTTCGGCCGAGGCGTCGGCGCTGGCGCGGGCGGTCTCGTAGCTCTCGATCTGACGGCGCGCCAGCGTGTTCGACAGCGTGGCGATCTCGTCGGACACCGCGTCGAGGTCGGCTGCGGCCAGGTCGGCCGCGGCGGTGTGCGGCGCCGCCTCGGTGAGGGCGTCGAAGGCCTTGCGGTAGAGGTTGACGGAATTGGCCAGGGTGCCGGCCATCTCGGCTTCCGGACCGTCGCCGGCCGCGCGCTTGAGGTTGAGGGCGGCGAGGAACATCCCCTTTATGGCGTTGCGGGTGTTGTCGGCCTGCTGGGGATCGTTGGCGGTCCGGAACACCGCCTCGAGGCGGCGGGCGGTCAGGGTGGCGCGCATCAGCGCCTCGGCCTGCTGGGCGCCCTTCAGTTTCACTGCCTGGACCTCGAGGGCTTCGGTCCGCGCCTTCGCGATCTCGGTGTACTGCGCGCGTTCGGCCAGCAGGACCGATACCGCCAGTTGCTCGAGCCGATCCGTTGCCAACTCCATGTCGGCGGCCAGCCCGCCGACCTCACCGGTGAGTTTGACGAGATCGGCGAAGGCCGTCTCGAATCGGCGGATGGCTTCGGAGAGGTCGGTGGCGCCAGTAGCGTCCGCGGCCTGGCGCGCCTCAAGAAGGGTAGCGTTCGCGCTCACCACCGGAGCCTCGTCGCCGGTTGCCCGGAAAGTTACGGCGTCGGTGTTTGCCGACGCCACGCGGTCGGCGATCGCCGCTATTCGATCGGCGCCAGCCACCGAACCGGCGTAGCGATCAAGGCCGACCCAACCCGCCAACCCGAGAACGCCCGTCAGGATCACCATCGCGGCGAACCCGGCGCTGATCTTTGTTCCTATACGCATCGATATTTCCTCCGCACCCTGTCAGTCAGATTATTATCCATTGGATGTTAATAAACTCTTGAAATTATCTATGGTTGTGCTGAATATAGGAAAACTATCCACAAAATAGACAACCATTTCTTAAATGTTGTGCTGGAATTCTCCTTAATCGTCTGAAGCGCGATCAACGTACGCGTGCTCGGAACGGACCAGATGATTGAGGAGGTAAGGATGATCCAGAATCTGATCAGGACTACAGCGATTGCGGCGTTGATGCTGGCTGCTGCGACGACGACGGCGTCTGCAAACGACTTCGCGCCGCAGATCACCAAGGTATTGAACGAGCAGATCAGGCCTTGGCTGAACGACCCGGCCGTTGTCGATGCTGTGAAGGCGCAGAACCTCAAGACCGCCTCGCTCACCGACGCCGACATCGACACCCTCGACAAGCAGTGGCGGGCTGAGGCTAAGGCCGGTGGCGGGCCGTTGGTCAACGAGGTTGCCGCGGCGCCATTGTCGGATTTCCTGAAGGGCAAGGAAGCGGCCTCGGCAGGTGTTTTCTCAGAAGTGTTCGTCATGGACGCGAAGGGCCTGAACGTCGGCATGAGCGACGTGACCTCCGACTACATGCAGGGAGATGAGGCGAAGTGGCAGAAGACCTACCAGGTCGGCCCCGACGCGGTCTTCATCGACGATGTCGAGTTCGACGAGTCGAGCAAGGCGTTCCAGTCCCAGGTCAGCGCCACCGTTGTCGACCCGGCGACCGGCCAGGCGATCGGTGCCATCACCGTCGGGATCAACGTCGAGAAGCTCTGACCGGCGCGCGATCCGCTGGCGATACGGTGACGTGGCCGGCCCCGAAGGGCCGGCCACGCGGCGTTCGGAGGCGGGGTATCGTGGCCATATCCGTGGCTTGCACGCTCCCGGAGCCGAGCGTAGTTTGCTTGCCGTTGCCAATCCGCCAGCGAACGAGGAACGATCATGGGCATTCTCGCCGAACGGCTCAGCCGCGTGAAGCCGTCGCCCACCATCGCCGTTACCAATAAGGCCCGTGAACTCAAGGCAGCCGGCCACGACGTGATCGGCCTCGGCGCCGGCGAACCCGACTTCGACACCCCGAAGCACATCCGCGACGCGGCCAAGGCGGCGATCGATCGTGGCGAGACCAAGTACACCGCCGTTGGCGGCACGCCGGAACTGAAGGACGCGATCTGCGCCAAGTTCAAGCGCGACAACAACCTCGACTACAAGCCGAGCCAGATCATCGTCGGCACCGGCGGCAAGCAGGTACTCTACAACGCCTTCATGGCGTCCCTGAACCCGGGCGACGAGGTCATCATTCCGGCGCCGTACTGGGTCAGCTATCCGGACATGGCAATCCTGGCGGAAGGCACGCCGGTGTTCGTCGACTGCCCGCAGGAAACCGGCTTCAAGCTGCAGCCCGCCGATCTGGAGCGCGCGATCACCCCGAAGACCAAGTGGCTGGTGATGAACTCGCCGTCCAACCCGACCGGGGCCGGCTACACCCGCGACGACATGAAGAAGATCACCGACGTGCTGATGCGCCATCCGCACGTCTGGGTGCTGACCGACGACATGTATGAGCACCTGGTCTACGACGACTTCACGTTCTGCACACCGGCCGAGGTCGAGCCCCGGCTGTACGACCGTACGCTCACCGTCAACGGCGTCTCGAAGGCCTACTGCATGACCGGTTGGCGCATCGGCTTCGCCGGCGGTCCGGCCGACCTGATCCGGGGCATGACCGACATCCAGTCGCAGTCGACCTCGAACCCGTCCTCGATCAGCCAGGCGGCGTCGGTCGCCGCCCTGAACGGCCCGCATGATTTCATCGCCGCCCACAACGAGGTGTTCAAGCAGCGCCGCGATCTGGTGGTGTCGATGCTGAACCAGGCCAGCGGGTTGAACTGCCCGACGCCGGAGGGCGCGTTCTATGTTTACCCGTCCTGCAAGGGCGTGATCGGCAAGAAGACCCCCGACGGCAAGATGATCGCCAGCGACAGCGATTTTGTCTCCGCGCTCCTGGAAGCCGAGGGCGTGGCGGCGGTGCAGGGCGAGGCGTTCGGCCTGTCACCGCACTTCCGGATCTCCTACGCCACCGCCACCGATGTGCTCGAGGAGGCGTGCCTGCGCATCCAGCGGTTCTGCGGCTCGCTGCGCTGACCGCCTGCGCGCTCGGCGACTAGGCCGAGCGGGCGATCGCCGGCAAACGAACTCCGCGGATCTCGCCGATTCGCCTTGCGCCTGCCGTTGCGACGGGACGAAGATGCTTGTCCGACGCCGGTCGTCCCGGCGTTCCGAAAATGGCCCTCGGACCAGGGGCGACCACGGGATCATGCGACCCGGGACGCCCCCGCTCGAACCTCGTACCGGGCAGCGCCACCCGGGCGAACCGAGGGAGAGGCACATGGCAGGAGATACCAACGGCGCGACACGATGCGCCGTGATCGTCGGCCCGTACCAGTCCGGAAAGACCAGCCTGTTCGAGGCGCTGCTCGCCGCCTGCGGGACCATTGCCCGCAAGGGTTCGGTCAAGGACGCTACGACGGTCGGCGACGCGGCGCCGGAGGCGCGGGCGCGCGGCGCCAGCACCGAACTGACGGTCGGTCACGGCTCCTATCTCGGTGACTCCTGGACCTTCATCGATACTCCAGGGAGCATCGAGTTCTCGCCTGACGCTCGCTACGCCATCATGGTCTCGGATCTGGCGATCGTCGTGGTCGATCCGGAGGCCGGCAAGGCGGCCGCGGCCGGCCCGATCCTGAAGTTTCTCGACGACCACGACGTCCCCCACGTCGTCCTGATCAACAAGATGGACACCGACAACGAGCGCGTGCGCGACGTGCTGTCGGCGTTGCAGGGCCACTCGACCCGCCCGCTGGTGCTGCGGCAGATCCCGATCCGCGAGGACGACACCGTTATCGGGTACGTCGACCTGGTGAGCGAGCGCGCCTATCGCTACCGCAACGGCGAGCCGTCGGCCCTGATCGAACTGCCGGGCTCGGTCGTCGAGCGCGAGGTCGAGGCCCGCACCCAGTTGCTCGAGACCCTCGCCGATTACGACGACGCGCTGCTCGAGCAACTGCTGGAGGAGATCGATCCCGACAAGCGGTTGGTCTACGGGCACCTGGCGGAGACGTTGCAATCCGATCTCCTGGTCCCGGTGGTGCTGGGCGCCGCCGAACGCGACAACGGTGTGCAGCGGCTGCTCAAGCTGATCCGGCACGAGGGGCCGAGCCACCGGGCGAGCGTCGCCCGGCGCGGCATCGCCGTCGACGGCGAGCCGCTGGCTCAGGTGTTCCGGACCGTGCACGCGGCCCACATCGGCAAGCTCTCCTACGTCCGCATGTGGCGCGGCACAATCAAGGACGGCGATGTCCTGAACGGCGTCAAGGTATCCGGCGTCTACCGCCCGCTCGGCGGCAAGCTGGACAAGGTGCCATCCGCCGTCGAGGGCGAGGTGCTGGCCTTCGGCCGCATGGAGGCGATACAGACCGGCGATGTCCTGACGCCGGCGGGCGGCGTCCCGGAGCCGGGCATGACTTGGCCGGCGCCGCCCCAGCCGGTCTACGCGCTCTCCGTGCGGGTGCCGGACCGCAACGACGAGGTGAAGGTGTCGGGCGCGCTCGCCAAGCTGTGCGAGGAAGACCTCTCCCTCATGGTGAAGCAGGATGCCGAGCTTTCGGAACTCGTGCTGTGGGGCCAGGGCGACACCCACCTGAGGGTTGTTGCCGAGCGGCTTCGCAACCGGTTCAAGCTCAACGTCGAGACGGGGCGCCCGGCGGTCGCCTACCGCGAGACCATCCGGCGCTCGGTCGAGCAGCACGCCCGGCACAAGAAGCAGTCCGGCGGGCACGGGCAGTTCGCCGACATCAAGGTGACGGTCGAGCCGCTGCCGCGTGGCCGGGGCTT
>CAYNFA010000310.1:0-5483 GCA_964396345.1 uncultured Thalassobaculum sp. | reverse complement strand
GTCTCTGACCGGATTGCGCGCCAGGAAAACCCGCACGAACAGGAACACCAGCGCCATGCCGACGATGCCGATCACGACGATGATCGGATCGGACTGCCACTTCATCGCGGCGAACGCGGCCAAAACCAATGCATCAAGCGCGATGGCCGTCAGCAGAACCCAGCCATGCGCGCCAATATCCTGGCGAAGGTGCCGGAACACCCCCCAATGGATGATGATGTCCATGACCAGGTAGAAGAAGGCCCCCAGAGAGGCGATCCGGCTGAGGTCGAAGAAGACCGTCAGAAAGCCCGCGATCACGACGGTGTAGACGAGCGTGTGATCCTTGATCGTGCCGCGCATTCCGAAATGGCTGTGCGGGATCAGCTTCATGTCCGTCAGCATGGCCAGCATCCGCGACACCGCGAATACGCTGGCGATCAGGCCCGACGCCGTTGCCACCAGCGCGAGCGCCACCGTCAGGTAGAAGGCGGTCTGCCCGAGGGCGGGCTGGGCTGCTTCGGCGAGTGCGTAGTCCTTTGCCGCCACAATACGGTCGAGCGGCAGGCTGGAGCCGACCGCAAAGGCGACAAGCAGATAGACGACAACGCAGATCGCGATGGACAAGATGATCGCCCTGCCCACGTTGTGGTGTGGGTCGGTGATCTCGGCTCCGCTGTTGGTGATGGTCGTGAAGCCCTTGAAGGCGAGGATCGACAGCGCGACCGATGCCACGAAGCCGCCGGCGCCGGCATCTCCGCCCGCGGCCTCGAACGAGATGCCGCTCGCCCAGAGACCGGCAACTCCGAACAGGGCAATGCCGCCAACCTTGAGCAACGCCATGACGATGGAGAAAACACCGACTGAACGGTTGCCGGACACGTTCACGAGATACGCGAAGATGATCAGCCCGACGCCGAGAACCGGCACGAGAACGCTGTCCGGAGCGCCGCCAATTGCCTGCAGTGTGTAGGTTCCAAAGGTGCGCGCGACGAGGCTTTCGTTGATGACCATCGACAGCGCCATCAGGAGTGATGCGCCCGCCGCGACCGTCGTCGGGCCGTAGGCTTTGTTCAGGATCATCCCGATGCCGCCCGCAGAGGGAAACGCGTTCGACATCTTGATATAGGTGTAAGCGCTGAACGCGGTGACGACCGCGCCAACGATGAACGACAGCGGGAACAGCGGTCCGGCGAGTTCGGCAATCTGGCCCGTCAGAGCGAAGATCCCAGCGCCTATCATCACACCGGTGCCCATGGCGATCGCGCCCGCCAGGCTGATGCTGTTCTGTTTGTACTGCTGCGCCATTACGGCCTCGCCTCGCACATGGGCGCGCCGGAGACTCTCGTACCGATTATCCCCCAGATCCTTGTCATTTTCATTTATTTTCGATTGTGCTTAATCAGAGCAGCTATGGCTAAAACTATGAGCAAAAGGATAATGATGCCAAATATCCAGCCAAATCCCATGCCTAAACCCATCCCATAGCCTGATGCACTTCCATTCATCATGATACACTCCAGAAATCACTGTTTCAGTGAATTCCTCTTGTTCTAATCTCCATGAATTATCAAAAAAGCGCTGCGATTGCTAAAATATATGTTCGAAGCGAGCGCTTCTTCTTAAATCAGGCGGAAGCCGTGACTGCAAATTCAGTCATCGCTCCCGAAAACAATTGCGGCATTATATAACAATACAACCTCGAGCGCACCGCCCGGCCGGCAGCGAGCGTGACCTCGATCATCGCCATCGACGGTACGTCAACCGTGTCGCGCACCGCGCCCGCGACTCCCGTTCACCCCGACGACCTGGAACACGGACCCTGGAACACAGGTCCATGAACTTCACGCGCCCGCACACTCTGGCGCCCGCACACTCTGGATCGCCGCGTTGGAACTCCACACGGCTTTATACGCAACCCGGATCACCCGATTTAAGTTACGCAACCCGGATCACCCGATTGAAGTTCCGACCCGTTCCGGAGTGGCAACGGTTCGTCGAGGCCGTGCGCGCGATTGGACGCCGTCAAGGAGATCGCCGGCAGGGTCTGGATCTGGAGCTCGGCAAGGGGGCGGCGTTGGGCACGACCCTCGCGTTCATGATGTCCGTGATCGCCCTGTCGCTGCCGGAAATGATCATCCTTCGCAAGGTTCTGACCCTGCGACTGATCGCGGTGTTTGTCGGCGTCGTCGGAACCGGTGTTCTCGCCGTCGACTTCCTGTTCAACATGCTTTTCCACTGAGACACACAAGGACTCACAAGATGAAGGACGTGAAGGTGCTCGGCCTCGGCTGCAAGCGCTGCGACGCCGCCGAGACGATGGTGAAGGATGCCGCGTCGAAGCTTGGCATCGACGTAAAGGTCGAAAAAATCACCGACTATGCCGAAATCGCAAAATTCGGAATCGCCTCGACGCCGAGTATCGTCATCGACGACACGGTCGTGCACGCGGGCGGGCTGCCGAAGGAAGACGCCCTCAAGTCTTGGCTGCAAGCGTGATGCTGGGATATTCCGTCGAAGCGCGCCGCGTTGACGCCCACGGCAGTCTCGCCGCCACGAAACAGGCGGAAATTACCCTCGACACCGACGTGAAGGGCCGCGCGGACGCCTTCAATCCGGCCGAGCTTCTCCTCGCCGCCGTTGCCGCCTGCATGATCAAGGGCATCGAGCGAGTGACGCCGATGCTGAAGTTCGAACTGCGCGGCGTCGAGGTGAAGCTTCACGGCGTCCGGCAGGACAGCCCGCCGAAGATGATCTCCATAAACTACGAGATCATCGTCGATACGGACGAGGAAGACCACCGCCTGGAGCTGCTGCACGCCAATGTACGCAAGTTCGGCACGATTTCGAACACCGTCGCCGAGGCGACGACGTTGGAGGGCATCATCCGCAGGCGCGGGTAACCCGCGCCCACACCGGATCGTGGGTTTGGCCGTAGCATCGGCCGGCGAAGCGCTGCTTGAAAGACACCATGACAAACGAATCTGTGCATCGCCTTCGGCTGGACTTGCCCGTAATTCTCCCGGGCGTGCCCGACGAAGCGGACGCGTGTGTCAGGCGTCTCGTTGGCGATCTCGAAGGCCGAAGCGGGATCGACCAA
Organism: uncultured Thalassobaculum sp.; assembly: GCA_964396345.1. Lineage (GTDB taxonomy): Bacteria > Pseudomonadota > Alphaproteobacteria > Thalassobaculales > Thalassobaculaceae > Thalassobaculum_A. Next base: position 2,404 of record CAYNFA010000310.1, on the reverse strand, counting down.
GTCCACGTCCTGCCGGCCTCCGGTGATGAGCCTGCCAAGCTCTGCCTTCACTACCGGCCCGACGTGCTCGGCCTCGGACGCATAAGGAGGATCGCCGAAGCTGCCGGCGCCCGGGTGACGGAGCGCTACGGCCACCTCCTGTGGCAGAGGGGCGGTCTGAGCCACGAGCGTCGTGAACGCACGGTCAGCGAATTTCTGCGGCGTGCCACCGGAGTCTTGGAAGCGGTAACCACTGTCGCCGGACCGGTGCGCATCGAGTTCGACCGATCGTTGACGTCAGAAGCGGCGCTACGCCAACTGCTCGACGATCTCGGTGTTGAAGTTGCCTCCCCGTTACCGGAGCCGATTGCGGTCTCAGGCGACGTGCCAAAGCCCCAAGATCACGACCATGGCGGTATTCTCGGCGAGAACACGGAGCTGATCTTCGCCGTTACATGCGGCGCGCTGCTCGTCGCAGGATTCCTGATCTCATTTGCGCCTGAAATCCCCTCATGGGGTCCAGTCTCCTTCTACATCGCCGCCTATGTCTTCGGCGGCTACTATCTGCTGCGCGATGCCATCCACACGCTTCGCCTAGGCCGGCTCGAAATCGATGTCCTTATGTTGGTCGCGGCGGCCGGCGCCGCCGCTTTGGACAAATGGGCGGAAGGCGCGCTGCTCCTGTTCCTGTTCAGCATCGGCCATGCTTTGGAGCACTACGCAATGGGCCGTGCCCGGCGCGCCATTGCCGCGCTCGGAGACCTCGCACCTCCAACCGCCGACGTCCGGCGCGATGGTCAGGTCAGCGAGGTAGCCGTCACCGTCTTGGCAATTGGTGACACGATCGTCATCAAGCCCAACACGCGCATTCCCGCGGACGGCTTCGTCAGCCTCGGCACGAGCAGCGTCGATCAAGCCGCGATCACCGGCGAAAGCGTGCCGGTGGACAAGCAGGCTGTGGACGATAGTGGCCGCGCCGCCTTGCAGCCCGACGGCCTGGCGGCTGAGCATCGCGTATACGCGGGCACCATCAACGGCAGCGGCGTTCTGGAGGTCCGGGTAACCAAGCTCGCCATGGACAGCACCCTCGCCCGTCTTGTCCGGATGGTGGGCGAGGCCGAAGCACAGAAATCGCCCACGCAGCGTTTCACGGACCGGTTTGAGCGCATCTTCGTCCCCGTGGTGCTGGCGGGTGTCGCCCTGCTCCTGTTGGCGTTCCTCGTAATCGACGAACCTTTCGGCGACAGTTTCTACCGCGCCATGGCGGTGCTCGTTGCCGCCAGTCCTTGCGCGCTCGCCATTTCGACCCCGAGTGCCGTGCTATCCGGGGTGGCGCGGGCCGCGCGTGGCGGTGTCCTGGTCAAAGGCGGGGGGCCGCTGGAAAGTCTCGGCACCGTCCGCGCGATCGCCTTTGACAAGACAGGTACGCTGACTGAGGGCAGGCCGCGGGTAACCGACGTGGTGCCCGCTCCTGGAGTGGATGAGCGCGACCTTCTCACCGTCCTTGTCGCCGTCGAGGCGCTCAGCGATCACCCGCTCGCGACCGCCGTCGTACACGAAGGGCGCGCAAGGCTCGGAGCAGACTGGCAAGAAGCGGTCGCCGACAATCTTCGCAGCATCACCGGCAGGGGCCTTGCGGCCGAGATAGGCGGCGTGCCCGTGTTCGTCGGCAAGGCCGCGCTGTTCGCTGAAATCAACGGGCCGCCGGTCCCGGAAGCGGTCGGAGCCGTGGTGGGGAAACTGGAGGAGCGGGGTCGCACCACCATGGTCGTGCGTAGGGGCGACCGATATCTCGGTGTGCTGGGACTGATGGACACGCCGCGACCGGGAGCTGCTTCGGTCATTTCGCAACTCCGGGACATCGGAATTGACCGGATCGTCATGATGTCGGGAGACAACAGGCATGTGGCTGAGGCCGTGGCCCGGGAGATCGGCCTCGATGAGGCCTGGGGCGATCTGATGCCAGAGGACAAGGTGGCTGCGATCAAACGCCTGCGAACCGCGCAGGAAGTGGCGATGGTCGGCGATGGCGTCAACGACGCCCCCGCCATGGCGAACGCCACGGTTGGCATTGCCATGGGGGCGGCGGGATCGGACGTGGCGCTGGAAACTGCCGACGTCGCGCTGATGGGCGACGATCTGAGCCGTCTGCCCTTCGTGATCGGTCTCAGCCGCAGCACCAGCCGCATCATCAAGCAGAACCTCTGGATCAGCCTCGGCATGGTGGCAGTGCTGGTGCCGGCAACGCTGTTCGGGCTGAAGTTGGGGGTGGCCGTGGTGTTCCACGAGGGCTCCACGCTGCTCGTCGTGGCCAACGCCTTGCGGCTGCTAGCTTATCGCGACCCACCCATTCGGCGCCCAAACGAGCGCGCCGCAACACTGACTGTGAAGCCGGGTCAGACGTAGCGCCCCGAGGTGAGATCGT
>CAYNFA010000309.1:0-5499 GCA_964396345.1 uncultured Thalassobaculum sp. | reverse complement strand
CAGGCGATCACCGATCTGAACGGTGCCGCCCAGGCCTTCCTGGAAGCGAGCCAGGCGGTCAACGGCGATCGCGCCGCCTATAACGACGACTTCGACCTGACGGTCGAGCGCTTGGAACAGGTCAAGGCGGTCGCCGATCGGCAGGCCAGGGTCGCGGAGTCGCAGCTGTCCGAACTGAGGGCGCAGGTCGGCCAGTACGTCGAGTTGAACGACAACGTGATCTCCGTCGAGCAGGCGATCCGAGACCTGCAGGCGGTGGCCGGTTCGGGCTTGGCCGCCCTGCTGCAGTCGGGCCAGAGCCCGAGCGACACCGCCGCTGCTAACGGCTTCAACTTCGGCGCCGCGACCGACACCAACATGGATATCTACGATCGGCTGGTGCAGCTCGGGCTGCCGACGCCGGAGGCGTTCGGTGGCGGCCAACTGAACGCCCTTCGCCAGCGCAACGCAGCGGTGGATGCCGCCCTGCGCTCGATGGGTTACGAGCAGGGCGGCTGGCATCCGGGCGGGCTTGCGCGGATCCACAACGACGAGCTGCTCTACACCGGCCCGCCGGCCCATGTGTTCAACGCCAAGGAAAGCCTGGCGCTGCTGGAAGGTCAGCGCAACGCACCGAACGTCGTCGACTTCGAGCCGGTGGTCTGGGCGCAACGCGCAACCACGGCGGCCGTGGTCGACGCCGGCAACGGGCAGATGGACGCCACCGCCGAGCTGGCCGGCGAGGTCGCTACCCTGCGCGCGGTGGTCGACAACCAGGCGCGCGAGATCCGCGAACTCACCCAGTTCCTGAAGCGGAGGGCGTGAGCATGAGCCGCGGCCGCCTCATGGGCTATCTGGTCGAGCTGGACCTGGTGGATCCGGAAGACGCACCGGTGACCCTGTACCTCAGCGATCTGCCGATGCGTCCCTGGCCATCGACCGACGCCGACAAGCCCAACCAGGCCTACGATCCGCGCGTGCTGGAAGCGCCCTCGATGGCCATCGACCTGTACGCCGACCCGGCCCGCCTGACCGGCAGCCTCGGCTTGTCGCAGCTGGTCCTGTCGAACGCCGATGGCTACTTCAACCAGTATCGCGGCTGGGTGTTCAAGGCGGTTCGGGTGTGGTGGGGCGAGATCAAGCCGCTGGGCGAGGCGCGCAGCTTCGCTACCGACTTCCGCGCCATGCTCGACGGCCGCGCCGAAACCCCGGCCTGGCGCGTGTCGGCCAACCAGCCGAGCCGGTTGTCGGTGCCGATCTACGATCGCCGCCTCGACCTGGAGAACGACGTGCAGCCGGTCGAGTTCGCCGGCACCAACGCCGGCCCGTCCGATTACGAAGGCGGTCCCGACGATCTGAAGGACCGCCCGAAGCCGCTGGCGCTGGGCGACCTGCAGACCGCGAACATCCCGTTCCCGTGGGTTAATCCTGCAGCCCAGGTCGGGCAGGTCCACGACGGCGAATATCAGGCGCTGACCGGGATCTTCGACCGCGGCCAGGACGCCAGCCTGACAACCGACGGTGATCTATCCGGCGCGGCCTTTGACGCCGTCACCCCGGCGACCGGGCACTACGTGACCGACCTCGGCCGAGGGCTGTGGAAGGTTGACCAGGGCTTCGGCGGCGTGGTGACCGTGGGCGTGCAGGGTGCCGTCGATCTGGTGCCGGGTGTCGGCTACCTCGACACCGCACCGGGCTTGATCGAAGCCCTGATCCGGCGCGAGGACCCGGTCGCGTCGATCGGCGCCACCTTCGCCACGATCGCCGCACCCGAGACGGTCGGCCTCTACATCGCCGACCGCACACCGACCCGCCTTGTCATCGACAGCCTGGCGCGCTCGATGCCGGGATGGGTGCTGCCGGGGCCGCTCGGTACCTGGCAGATCGGCAAGCTGCAGCTGCCGACCGGTGTTGCCGACCGCACGATCGAGGCGTCCGACGTGCTGTCGATCGAGCCGGGCGATCCGTCGGTCAGCGTTCCGGTGTGGCGGGTGACCGTGAAGGGTGCCCGGCTTTACCAGACGCACACCCGCAGCAACCTCGCCGGCGCACTTTGGGATACCGCCGACGAGGCCCGGCTGCGCGATGAGTTTCGACAGGCCGTGATCAAGGACGCCGCCCTGCGCGATCGCTGGTGGCCGAACGTGCGCGAGGTCGAGATCGACACCGCCTTGCGCGACCCGGCCGACTTGGAGCCGGTGGCTCAGCTGCTGTTCGACGTGACATCCGTCCGCGCCGACGGCACGCCGTTCGAGGAGTGGGTGATCGCCGTCGAGATGGATGCCGAGTGGCTCGACCTGCTGGCGACGCCGGGCCTGGGGGTGCTGAAGGTCCGCCTGATCTATCCGGACGAGGGTATCGACCGCGTGATGCTGGCCATGGGTGCGGCACCCGGTCGGCCGAAGGGCAATCAGATCACCTTGCGGGTGTGGGGCTGACATGGCGCTTGGCAAGATCCTGCTGGAGAACCTGGCGCTGGACGCGACGCTGTCGGGCGGCGCCTGGAGCGGCACGCTCGACAACGCGCTCGATCCGCGGATCACCAGCCTGCCGGCGCGGTGTGCGGACGCCAGCGACCTTGCCTCCAGCACTCTGACGCTGACCTGGGATAGCGCGGTCTACATGACCGACATTCTGGTTGGTGGCCACACTGGCGGCCTGGACGCCAAGTTCAAGCTGACGGTTTACGAGGGCGCCACACCACTACTCGCCGGCGGCTGGACCGATTTCTACGGCCGAATCTACAACACCGCCGACCTGCCGTTCGAGCAGGGCAACTGGTACACCGGCAAACCGCGGCTGCGGGACATCGCCGGCTATGCCCGGCACCGGCACATCGCCCTGCCGGCTCCGATCGCCGTCGACCAGCTGATCATCGAATTCGACGTGACCGCCCAGGCCGGCGACGAGGACTTCGACGTCGGCTACCTGATCGTCACCAACCCGCTGGCGCCGGGCTGGAACTACGACTGGGGTCGGACGGTCGGGATCAAGCGCCGAACGCTGGTGGAGTACACCGCCGGCGGCCGCGCGGTGAAGACGCTGCGCACCAACGCCCGCAACCACACCGTCACCTTTCCGAGCCTGACCAAGGACGAGGCCATGCGCCTGTTCGATCACGTGATGGCCGATGACATCCACCCGGCCGTGTTCCTGCCGGACGACGACGACGTGATCCACGGCTTCCGCGAGGTGTTTCCGGCGCTGCTGACCGCCACCGGCAAGCCGCGCCAGGTCGATGAAACCGGCGACTGGTCGGTGACGCTCAATTTCGAGGAGATGCAGGGATGACCATGGAACTGGCGACCGCGCTCTCGCGGCTGACCACCGGCTATTACAACGCGCTGTCTAAGACGGACGCCAACCCCGGCGGATTCGGGGCCAACGGTCACGAGCAGAACCTCCCGGCGGTCGCCGAGGCGATCGGCGTGGTCGGTCAGAACGCCGCCGAAATCGCCGGCGAGGTGGTGTTGAATGGTGTCGGCGTGCGCCTGCGTTATGCCTTCGACGACACCATCGCCGATGCTGATCCTGGTGCCGAGGGTCTGCGCGCCAACAACGCGACGCCATCGGCGGTGACCGAGTTCTATCTGTCGACGACGTCTGGCGGTGCCGACGTTACCGCCGCGTTGGCGCTGTTCGGGGCCTCCGACTCGACGATCAAAGGCCAGTTAATGGTTGGCCTTCAGGGCGACGCGGACGCCTGGGCGCTCTACAACGTCACCGGAAAGACCGACGCGGTCGGCTACCGCAAGATCGCGGTCACCTATGTGGCGGGCACCGCCACCTCGCCGCTGGCCACCGACGGAGCGTCGCTGGTCGTTGGGTTTGCGATGACCGGCAACAAGGGCGATACCGGCACCTTTGAGCTGACCATGGGCATGTTGACCGGCCATGTGGTGGCCGGTGGCTACAACTTCACAGGTGTTGGCACGTTCAGTGCCACGTCGGCGACCATTGCGGCGCTGACGGCCACCACGATCACCGCCGACTTCTCCACGGTGAACCAAGCCGGCGAATATCTCGCCGGGATCGCAGAGAACGCGACCGGCAACGTGACGCTCGCGGCTACGGACAAGGCGGTGCGTCGTCCGCTCCTGACCGGTGATGTCGTGCTCCTGGTAGCGGGCGCGCCGACTCCGGGCGCGGAATGGTCGATGGAGGTGCGCACGACGCAGGACGGCATCGGAGGGCGAAATGCCACGTTCCTGCCGGCGAACCAACTCGTTCGGACAGACGCCCTCGACGATCCGGCTTGGACCAAAGTTGGGGCGACTATTTCAGCCAATGCAACGGCTGGGCCGGACGGTCAGGCCACTGCCGATAAATTGGTGGAAGGGGCGGGCTCCGTCACGCCGCAGGTGGTGCAGGCCTACACCAAGGCGGCGAGCGCCATCGCGGTCGTCGGCTCGGCAAGCCTCAAGGCGGCCGAACGTACTACGGCATCAGTATGGGTCTACGGCGTCACCGGCGCAGACCGGGGGTACGCTCACATCGACCTATCTGATGGCTCTGTACTCTCATCCGGGTCTGAGGGAGGCTTTTCGGGGGCGACTATAGAGGTGGAAGCGGAGGGCAACGGCTTCTACCGCGTGCACGTCAAGTGCACCACAAACACTGCGACCACGCTGACGCTGCTGACCCTGATCGGGGACTCGGCACCGTACATTGGCGACGAGTTGTCCGGCATTTACGTCACGAACATGCAATTGACCGAAGGCGCGACCCCGCTTGGGTACGCTCGTGTCGGCGCCACTCGCGCCGGGATGGTGTCGTGGCGTGTCGCTGCCGATGAAATCGACTTCTCCGCACAGGCCGCCGGAGCGGAGGCCAGGGTCGGCATCGCCTATGAGAACGACGGCTCAATCCTCATCGACAACATTTCAAAGGTGACGTGATGCCAGTTATTCGCAGGATAGTCAGTAGTGGATCGCGGTCGTCTACCGTCGGTGTTGAGGTTCTCGCCGTCGCGGGCGGCGGCGGCGGTGGCGGCAACATCGGTGGTGGGGGCGGTGCCGGTCAAGTTCTGCCGATAACCGGCATTGCTACCGTAAAGAATGTTGGCGTCCCAGTGGAAGTTGGTGCTGGTGGGGCTGGTTGCGTTGGCGATGCCGACAACGCGACTATCGGCCGGATCTCCCGCTTCGGCGGCTACATCGCCTATGGTGGTGCTCGCGGGATAAACCAGCCCAACAACGGGACGACAGCTTACGGTAGCGGCGGCGGCGGCGCCGGGAACGCGAGCACGACCGGGGGCACGGGCGGGGCCGCCCTTCAGTATCTGAATTCCAGTGACACGGTTACTTTTGCTAACACCAAAAATGGTGGAACTGGCAATGGAGGATCGGCAGGACAACGCGGTGCTGGTGGAGGTGGGGGTGCGGGCACTGTCGGAGGTAATAGTGTTTCCGCTACTACAGGTGGCGCGGGTGGCAGTGGATATGTGTGGACTATCAACAGCCTGACCTACGGTGGTGGTGGCGGCGGCGGGGTCGACGCCGGGATGGCCGGTGGCGCCGG
>CAYNFA010000308.1:0-5500 GCA_964396345.1 uncultured Thalassobaculum sp. | reverse complement strand
GGGAGCGGGGCGATGGCGTTGGACGGGGCGAGACCGACGATGCTTTCGTAGAACGTCCAGGCCGGCTCGGTATCGTGGACGCACAGCCCAACGTGCCCGATCGCCCAGCCCGGTGTCCCATCCACAGTCGTCATGGCGCTCCCTCGCATTCCAGTTTGCGGCGAACCATGCCCCGCCGCATCCCATCCGGCAACCGGCCGCCCGGCACGACACCCGGCGTCAGGCGTCGATGGTCCCGGGGGGCCGGACGCCGTAGTCTTGCTCCACCGACTGGGAGGAGGCAGCCATGCTCGAAGATACGCTCGATATACCGACCGCCGATGGCGCGATGCCGACTTTCATATGCCGGCCCGACCGGGGCGGGCCGTTTCCAGCCATCTTCCTCCTCATGGACGCCCCCGGCATCCGCGAGGAACTGCGGGACATGGCGCGCCGGCTGGCGACCGTTGGCTATCTCGTGCTGCTGCCGAACCTCTACTACCGCGCCGGTGTCGACACTTATTACGGTCCTGACGTCCTGACCGCCGGCAGCGCCGAGCATGCCCGGATGCGGGCGGTGCGGACCAGGATGACCATCCCGCCGGTGATGGACGATTTCGCCGCCATGCTGGCTTTCGTCGACGCCCGCGATGACGTCCGGCCGGGGCCGGTCGGATGCCACGGCTATTGCATGAGCGGTCCTTACGCCCTGGCCGCCGCCGCCCGATATCCCGACCGGGTGGCCGCCGCCGCCTCGTTCTACGGCACCTGGCTGGTCAGCGACGCCGTCGAAAGCCCGCACCTCACGTTGGCCAAGGCCAAGGGCGAGTTGTACATCGGTTGCGCCGAGCACGACGAGTTGGCGCCACTGGCCATGGTCGAGGAACTGCGCCGACTGTTCGAGATCTCTGGCGCGCGCGGCGAGCTGGAGATCTATCCGGACGTCCACCACGGCTTCGCGTTCCCGCTGCGCAGTTGCTACGACAAGCCGGCGGCCGAGCGGCACTGGCAGCGGCTGATTGCCCTCTACGCCCGCAACCTTTGAGCCAGGCCGGTCGGAGCCACTACCCGTCGGCCAGCGCCGCGGCGATCGACTGCACCGCCCGCATGGTCAGGGCGTTGCGGGCCTCGTCGATCGGCAGGGCCTGCGAGGACACCTTGGCGATGACGATCTCGCGGGCGCGATCGACGATCAGGTTCTGGCCGTGCACGCCGAAGCCGAACACCAGCGGTGACGGGCCGTCGAGCGCGTACCACTGGCTGCGGTAGCGCATCGGCGCGGCGCGGAACAACTCGGCGAAGTCACCGCGTGCCCAGGCGGCGGCGTCGCCTCCCGAACTCAGGTCGTCGATCCACGCCGAGGGGATGAGGCGGCGACCGTCCCGGGCTCCGTCCTGTACCAGCAGTTGGCCGACCCGGGCCAGGTCGCGCACGGTCGCGCAGAAGCCGCCGGCGCAGCGCGGCGCGCCGAGCCGGTCGACCGTGATGTAGGCGCTGCGCTCGGCCCCCATCGGGCGCCACAGCCGCTCCGACATCAGATCGGCGTAGCGTCGCCTGGTGGCGCGCTCGATCACCCAGCCGAGCAGGTCGGTGTTCGGCGATACGTAGTGGAAGCGGTCGCCGTGGGCGCCGTCGGTTCCGGTCATGCCGGCGTAGAAGCTTCGCAAATCTGACGGCGGATCGCCCGGCTCCGGCGGGTTCCAGTTCTGCGCCTTGCGGTAGGCGATGATCGCGCCGGAGGTTGCGAGGTAGTTCTCGTCGAACGCCACGCCGACACGCATGTCCAGCAGGTCGCGGACGGTGGCGCCGGCGTAGGCGGTGGCTGCGATCTCGGGGACGTAGCGGGTCACCGGCGCCGCCGGGTCGAGGGTTCCGTCGTCGACCAGGATCCCGGCCAACAGGCCGAGCAGCGACTTCGACACTGACATCAAAATGTGCGGGGTGTGGGCGTCCAGGCCGTGTGCGTAGGATTCGTGCACCACCCGCCCGCGCTGCAGGATGACGATGCCGTCGGTGTCGGTTGCCGCCAGGAACTCCCCGAAGGTCGACGCGCCGTCCACCACCAGTCGGTCGAGATCGGCCGGCGCGGCGGCGAGGGGCCAGAGCGCCTCGGGGTCATCGGCGATGTCCGCCGTCGCAATGATCTCCCGGACATGGTGGAAGGCCCAGCGGTTGAACGGCGGCGTCCGCCAATTCGCCAAGGTCACCTGCGCCTCGGCTGGCGGCGGAAAGTCCTTCATCACTCCGGTTTGCGGCACGTCGTCCTCCCTTGGCTAGTCCCTTGTCCTGAACGATGCCACGCGCCGGCCGCCCAGGGGAGGTGGAGTTGTGGTTGCGGGGCGCCGGGCCCGATGGGCAGAATGGTCGGGCTTGGCGAAACACCCCGAGGGCTCCGCGATGACCACCACCGATTTCCAGCCCGGGGGATACCGGTTCGTCCCGGGGGTCTTCCAGTATTCCGCCGGCGTGGTGGCGATGCCGGGATTCGGTCTGCGCCGGGTCCGGTTCCGGCGACCGGTGCCGCTCGCGGACGGGTTCGCGCGCGCCGAGGCCGCGATCAAGGCGGCGGGGCGGCCGCTGACGGCGTTCTGCGCCTGCGAGCTGCGGTCGCCTGGCCAATTTTCCGAGGACGGCTTCCGGCGCTTCAACGAGAGCTACGTCGAAACCCTGTCGCGCTGGGGGATCTACGACGGGTCGACCAACCCGGTGGCGCGCAGCAACGTCTGCCCGGAGGTCGGCGGCCCGTCCGAACCATCGTTCCACGCCTTTACCTTCACTGTGGAGCGCGAGGAGTCGCAACCGTCCTTCGTGGTCGCCGGCAGCGGCGAGTGCCCGGAAGGCCGCGACAACTACCGCGATCACATCGTGCGGCGCGGCGACCTCAGCCCGGCGGCGATCGCCGAAAAGGCGCGCTTCGTCTTGGGAGAGATGGAGCGCCGGCTGGGCGCCCTTGGCGCCGGCTGGGCGGACGTGACGGCGACCCAGGTATACACCGTCCACGACATCCACCCGTTCCTGGCCAGCGAGATCGTCGCCCGGAGCGCCGCCCCTGGAGGCGTCACCTGGCATTTCGACCGGCCGCCGGTCGTCGACCTCGAGTACGAGATGGATTGCCGCGGCGTGCTCGAGGAGTTGGTCGCCTGACCACCAGCCTCAGGATCGCGGTCGGCGCCTACGACCGCACCCTGCCGCTGATGGCGGGGCTGGTCGGGGTCGATGGCGTCGCCACCGAATACGTGACTGCGCCGCTGGAGGAGATTTTCGCCCGGGCCTTCGACGAGCAGGCCTACGACGTCACGGAACTGTCGTTCAGCAACTATCTGTACCTGACGGCGACCGTCGGCTGCCCCTATGTCGGCCTGCCGGTGTTCCCGTCGCGGGCGTTCCGGCATTCGGCGGTCTTCATCAGGACCGACCGCGGTATCCGCGGGCCGCGTGACCTGGCCGGTCGCACCGTCGGGGTCCGCGAGTACTCGATGACCGCGGCGCTGGTGGCGCGCGGCGTGCTGGAGGACGATTTCGGGCTGCGCGCCGGCGAGGTCCGCTGGCGCTATGGCCCGGCCTACGCGGGTGATCTCGATCCGATCGTCCGGGTCAGGCCGCGCGGTGTCGAGCTGCAGCCGCTCGCGGCCGGTGCGAACCTGTCGGATGCGTTGCGCGACGGCGACCTCGACGCCCTGGTCGCCTACAAACCGCCGCCGGCGTTCCTGGACGGCGCGCCCGGCGTCGGCCGCCTGTTCGTCGACTACGCCGCGGTCGAGGCCGACTATGCCCGCCGCACCGGCATCTTTCCGATCATGCACCTGATCGGCATCCGCCGGGAGATCGCCGAGCGCGATCCCGGGCTCTGCCTGCGGGTGTGCGACGCCTTCGAGGCGTCCCGGCGCTACGCGGTCGCGCGCACCGACGAGAGCCAGGCGCCGTTCACCAGCCTGCCCTGGGCGCCCGTCGAGGCCGAGCGGTCGCGGCGGATCCTCGGCGACGATTACTGGCGCTACGGGGTCGATGCCAATCGGCCGGCGCTCGAGGCCCTGTGCCGCTATTCCTGTGTCCAGGGCATCGCCCCGAGGTCGGTGATGGTGGACGAACTGTTCGTGCCGGCCACACTGGGCTGGGCGCCCGGCTGACAGGTCCATCCTCCCGCTACCGGCGTATGAAGGCGGTCAACGGAGGAACAGGGATGACGACACAGATTGCCATCGTGGGCGCCGGGATGGCCGGGTTGGCGGCGGCGCGTCGCCTGCGCACGGCCGGTATCACCTGCACCCTGTTCGACAAGAGCCGGGGGCTCGGCGGGCGGATGGCGACGCGCCGGGAGGGCGAACTCCGGTTCGACCACGGCGCCCAGTACTTCACCGCCCGGGGCCCGCGCTTCCGGTCGATGGTGGAAGAGTGGTGCGCGACCGGCCTGGCGGCCGAGTGGTTCGAAGGCGCCTTCGTCGGGACACCCGGCATGAGCGGGCCGGCACGGGGGATGCTGGCGGGCGAGACGGTGGTCGGCGGTTGCCACGTTACGGCGCTGCGCCGCCTGGAGACGGGTTGGACCGTACTGACCGCCGAAGGCCCGGCGGCGGCGGCGGGAAACGGCGCTTTCTCGGCTGTAGTCCTGGCTCTGCCGGCGCCCCAGGTCGTGCCGTTGGCGGCGACCGCCGGGCTGGCGATGCCGGATCTTGACGGCGTGCGTTACGCGCCGTGTTGGGCGCTGATGCTCGGGTATTCCGCCCCCGTTCGCATCGATTGCGACCGGCTCCGGCCGGAGGAGGGAGCGATCGCCTGGATCGCGCGGGATTCTGGCAAGCCCGGCCGCTCCGACGCCGCCGAGAGCGTGGTCGCCCACGCGACGCCGGAGTGGTCGCGCCGGCATCTCGAGCAATCGCCGCAGGATGTCGCGCGCGTGCTCGGCTCGATGCTTCGCGATAACCACGGGATCGCCGGCGAGGCGGTTTTCGCGGCGGCGCACCGCTGGCGCTACGCGCTGGTCGAGCGGCCGGCGGGCGCCCCGTGCCTGTGGGACGCCGGATCCCGGGTTGGCGCCTGCGGCGACTGGTGCCTCGGGCCGCGGGTGGAGGCGGCGTTCGACAGCGGCGAGGCGATGGCCGAGGTCATCATCGGATCAGCGGGAGCCGGTCATGGAAACTGAAACACCGACCCTGACCGTCTACTTCGACGGGTCCTGCCCGCTGTGCCGGGCGGAGATCGGCCACTACCGCACTCAGGTGGGGGCCGAAGCCCTGGAGTTCGTGGACGTGTCGCGGCCGGAAGTGGTGCCGGCCGATCTGACCCGTCAGCAGGCTATGGCGCGGTTCCACGTCCGGGCGGACGACGGAACCCTGGTCTCCGGCGCCGCGGCGTTCGTCGACGTCTGGCGTCGCCTGCCACGCTGGCGCTGGGCCGCGCGGCTCGCCGGAGTTCCCGGGGTGCTGGCCGTTCTCGAGATGGGCTACCGTCTGTTTCTGCCGGCCCGCCCGGCGCTGGCGAGGCTGTTCGGCAGCGTGCTCGGCGCCGGGCCCGGTGGTAATCA
>CAYNFA010000307.1:0-5512 GCA_964396345.1 uncultured Thalassobaculum sp. | reverse complement strand
CATCCGGGATGGAACTGATGTTGTGGTGGATCGACCGAGCGGTCAGGGCGTCGGCCGAGGTCGCCGGGCTGCGCGAGGTCGTGCCGGGGGACCTCGCGGCGGGTCGTCGCTGGGTGGCGTCGGTCGGCCCTGAAGCGGTGTTCCGGCGGCGCGCCGAAGTGGTTTGGCTGCTCGACCGCGAGCGGGCGGTCAATCTTGACCGCCGCCAGGTGGTGCTGGACGCCGTCCACGCCGTCGCCCTGGGCGACGGGCTTGATCGGGGGCGGGTGGCGGAGTAGGCAGGAAGCCCGCTGGCCGGAGATGCTCGGATGAGCCGCAGCTACTACATCACGACACCGATCTATTACGTCAACGACAAGCCGCACATCGGCCACGCGTACACCACGCTGGCCTGCGACGCGTTGGCGCGCTTCAAGCGTCTGGACGGCTATGACGTGATGTTCCTGACCGGGACCGACGAGCACGGCCAGAAGGTCGAGGCGGCCGCGGCCGCCGCCGGCATCGATCCGCAAGCCTTCACCGACCGGGTGTCGCAGAACTTCCGCGACCTGATCGGGGTGATGGGGTTCTCGACCGACGATTTCATTCGAACCACCGAGGCCCGGCACGTGGCGTCGGTCCAGGAACTCTGGCGCCGACTGAAGGCCAACGGCCATATCTATCTGGGCTCGTACGCCGGCTGGTACTCGGTGCGCGACGAGGCGTTCTACACCGAGACCGAGCTGACCACCGTAGACGGTGAGAAGCGGGCGCCGAGCGGCGCGCCGGTGGAGTGGGTGGAAGAGCCGTCCTACTTTTTCGACCTGTCGCAATGGCAGGACACGCTGCTGGCGTTCTACGAGGCCAATCCCGGTTTCATCGCCCCGGAGAGCCGCCGCAACGAGGTGCTGTCGTTCGTGCGGGGCGGCCTCAAGGATCTGTCGGTCAGCCGCACCAGCTTCAAGTGGGGCATACCGGTCCCCGACGACGCCGACCACATCATGTACGTGTGGCTGGACGCCCTCACCAACTACATCACGGCCGCCGGCTATCCCGACACCACCGGGGAATACGCCCGCCGCTGGCCGGCCGATCTGCACATGGTCGGCAAGGACATCCTCCGTTTCCACGCCGTGTACTGGCCGGCGTTCCTGATGGGGGCCGGGCTGGAGCCACCGAAGCGGGTGTTCGCCCATGGCTGGTGGACGGTCGAGGGCCAGAAGATGTCGAAATCGCTCGGCAACGCCGTCGATCCGTTGCAACTGGTCGCGACCTACGGGCTTGACCCAGTGCGCTACTTCCTGCTGCGCGAAGTGCCGTTCGGCAGCGACGGCGATTTCTCCCACAAGGCGATGATCGGCCGGATGAACTCCGAACTGGCGAACGATCTCGGGAACCTGTCGCAGCGGGTGCTGTCGATGATCGCCAAGAACTGCGACGCCAAGGTCCCGCACCCGGGCGCTTTCGCGCCGTCTGACGAGGCGTTGCTGGGGTCCGCGCACGCGCTGTTGGACGGGCAGCGCGCCGCCTATGACGCGCAGACTTTCCACCGCGCCCTGGACGCGCTGTTCGAGGTCGTCGGCCGCGCCAACCGCTATGTCGACGAGCAGGCTCCCTGGGCGCTGCGCAAGTCCGATCCGGAGCGCATGGCGACCGTTCTCTATACGCTGGCGGAAACCATCCGCCATGTGGCCGTGCTGCTGCAACCGGTGATGCCGACGTCGTGTGCCCGGATGCTCGACCAATTGGCGATCCCCGTTGGCGAACGCGGCTTCGAGCGGCTGGCGGCGCCGCATCGCCTGGCCCCGGGTACGCCCCTGCCGAAGCCCGAGGGGGTGTTCCCGCGCTGGGTGGCGGAGGAGGGGGCGGCGCCGTGACCACGCCGCCGCCGCTGATCGACTCCCACTGTCACCTGGACTTCGACGAATTCGCGTCGGAGCTCGACGACATCGTGGCCCGGGCCCGCCGTGCCGGGGTTGTTCGTATGGTCACGATCGGCACGCGCGTCCGCCGGTTCGATCGTGTGCTGGCGATCGCCAACCGCTTCGACGACGTCTACTGCACGGTCGGCACCCACCCCCACCAGGCCGGAGAGGAGATCGACGTGACCGCCGACCAGCTGGTGGCGATTGCCGAGGCCAACCCCAAGGTTGTCGGCATTGGCGAATGCGGGCTCGACTATCACTACGACAACAGCCCGCGCGAGGCGCAGGCGGAAGGCTTCCGGAGGCATATCGAGGCGTCGCGTCGAACCGGCCTTCCGCTGATCGTGCACACCCGCGCCGCCGATGAGGATACTTGGCGGATTCTGGAGGAGTGCCGTCAGGATGGCCCGTTCAACGGCGTTCTCCACTGCTTCAGCTCCGGTCGTGAACTGGCGATGCGGGCGGTCGCGATGGGTTTCTATATTTCGCTCTCGGGGATCGTGACGTTCAACAAATCCGCCGACCTTCGGGCGATCGTGGCCGACCTGCCGGCCGACCGCCTGCTGGTTGAAACCGACGCCCCCTTCCTGGCGCCGCCGCCGCACCGCGGCAAGCGCAACGAGCCGGCCTACGTGGTGCACACCCACGCCGTGGTGGCCGAGGCAAAGGGTCTCGACGTGGCGGTGTCGGCGGTTCAGACCACGCAGAATTTCTTTCGTCTGTTCGACAAGGTGCCGGCTCCGTCGGACCTGGCGTCCGTCGCCGCATGATCCGGATGACCATGCTCGGGTGTGGGGCGTCGGTCGGCGTGCCAAGCCTGTCGGGCGGGTGGGGGGACTGCGATCCGGCCGAGCCACGCAACCGGCGTCGGCGGTGCTCGATCCTGGTGGAGAAGGCCGGCCGACGCGTGCTCGTCGACGCGTCGCCGGACCTGCGGGAGCAGTTGCTCGACGCCGGCGTCCGATCCATCGATGCCCTGATGTTCACCCACATCCACGCCGATCACACACACGGCATGGACGATCTAAGGCCGCTGTATTGGGCGACCCGCGAGCGGATACCGGCCTACGCCGACGAACCCACATTCGCCGACCTGCGACAGCGCTTCGGCTACATGTTCGAAGCCTCGCCGCAATCCCCGGCCCACCACGCGCCGGCGCTGATCCACCACCCGCTCGACGAGGGCATGGTGGATATTGCCGGTTTCGCCATTGAGGTCATGCGGCAGGACCACGGCAATTCCGGTGAAAGCCTGGGCTTCATCTTTGACGGACGCCTTGGCTATTCGACTGACGTCCACCGTTTCACCGAGGCCCAACTCGATCGCCTCGCGTCGTTGCGCCTCGACACCTGGATCGCCGACTGCCTGCGCGAGGAGCCGACCTCGGCGCACGCGTCGTTCGACCAGGCCTTGGCATGGATCGAACGTGTGCGACCGCGCCGCGCCTTTCTGACCCACATGAACGCGCAGCTCGACTACCGCGCTACCCTGGCGCGATGCCCGGCAGGCGTCGAACCCGGTTATGATGGCATGGTCCTGGAGATCCCGGGGTGAGCCGGCTGGACACGATCGAGCCGCAGCGCTGGGAGCGGGACGGCCGGGTGCTCACAACCGACCCGGCTTCGATCGACGCCGATGTCGTGCAACGCTATCTCGCCGCGGGCGAGCAGTCCCCCGGAATACCGATCGCGGTGGTCCGCGCCTTCATCGCCAACAGCGTCAATTTCGGGCTGTTCGACGGAGCCCCGGAGGCGGGCGTGCCAATGATCGGCTACGCCCGCGTGGTGACCGATTTCGCCGCCTTCGCCTACATCGGAGACGTCTTCCTGCTCGACGACAGCGCGCGCGGCCGGGGACGGGGAAGCTGGATGATGGACTGCGTGTTCGCGCACCCGGATCTCCAGGGCCTGAGGCGCTGGATGCTGATGTGCGGCGAGCGGCCGGTCGGTTGGTACCGGCGCTACGGTTTCGTCGAGCCGGATCGGCCAGGCTTCGCTTTGCACCGCACCGACCGCGATATCTACCAGCGGGCAGGGGTCGCGGACGGCGATCGCTGAGCGCTCCGGCGGGGGCCAGCTTCGCCGGGGTGCGAGGCAATGCTACCCTTGAAGGCCCACCATTCTCCAACGCCGTGGCCGACATCATGATCGATCCGAACCTGTTGGGTGATCTCGCCAAGGATCACCAGAAGAACCTGCTGACCCGCGACGAGGCGAAGGCGTTCCTCAAGGACGTCATGGAGGTTTGCCGCCGGCACCGGGTGTTCCTGCGAACATCCGACCAGACCTTGCGGTTTTCCAAGGTATTTGCCGACAGCGAGCAACGTACCGTGTTGCGGGCGTTCATTGACCGCGAGGGGCGCTGTCCGGCAGCACAGATCGACTACAAGTGAGCCTGAGCCACCCGGGAACCCGTTAACTTCAGGGGAGTTTCAAACGAGTCGGAATAAGCCGAATCATCCGCTACAGGACTTCGAGGGGGTTGGTGCCATGCTGATGAAGCCAATGCTGAGGACGTCGTTGATTGTGCCAGCTCTCTTGCTGTCGCTTACCGTGGCGTCTCCGGCGGCTGCCTACATCGGCCCAGGCGCCGGGCTCAGCGCCATCGGAACCATTGCCGCGCTCGTGGGCGCGATCCTTCTGCTCCTGATCGGCTTCATCTGGTACCCCGTGAAGCGCCTCATGCGGAAGCGTTCAGCAACTGGCAGAACCTCGGCGACGGCGGAGAAGAAGGGATAGCTCAGGCCGATGGGGACGCTCGTTGCGTCGGTCCTGGCGATCCTGTTCTTCCTGATTGCCTTCCACGGCCTGGGTGTGATCGGGGTGGCGCGCGGAGCGCTGTCCCAGACGCGTGGCGCCGTCGCGGTGATGCGGGACAAGGACCTCGCCGAGGACGACAAGGAAGCCGCCGTTCAACGCGCGGCGCTCGGGCTTCTGGCGGCGACCGCATCGATTGTCGCGCGCTCGGTCGGCTGCCTGCTGATCTCGGCACTTCCGATCTACGCGCTGGCCGCAATCGGCGTCACCACGGCGGAGGCCGTCTTCGCGTTCCTGTCGCGGTGGGACGTCATCCTGATCTCCTCGGTGGTGATCGCTGGCGTTATGTACTGGGCCTCACGGAGCGGTGGCTCCGTTGGCGGCTACTCGGCGATGGATCGGACTGTTCACCGGCTCGCCTTTTCCCGGCCGTTCGTGCAGCTGGCGGCTGCCGATCTCGAGGATACGGTGTTCCGCCGGGACCTCGAGGACGTGCCCGAGCGACCGCCGCTGTTCGTGACGTCGTTGCCGCGCGCCGGCACCACCGTGATGCTGACCGCCCTGCACGGCGTGCCGGGGGTCGCCACCCACCTCTACCGCGACATGCCGTTTGTCATGGCCCCGCTGCTGTGGTCGCGCCTGTCAGGCGCCTTCGCGAAGCCGGGCGGGGTTCGGGAACGCGCCCATGGCGATGGCATCGAGGTCGGCTACGACAGCCCCGAGGCGTTCGAGGAGGTGATGTGGCGCGCCTTCTGGCCGGACAAGTACCAGCCGGACCACATCGATCTGTGGCGGCCAGCCGACGCGCGCGACGATGCAACCGCGTTCTTCCGTCGGCACTTCCGCAAGAT
>CAYNFA010000306.1:0-5517 GCA_964396345.1 uncultured Thalassobaculum sp. | reverse complement strand
CCGCTCGCTGCCGGTGCTGGCGATCCGGCTGGACGCCAAGTGACGAGATGACCGAGACCCTCGTCCGCCCGGCCCGGCCGGACGAGGCCGAGGCCTTGTCCGCCCTCGCCGTGCGCGCCAAGGCGCATTGGCCGTACGACGAGACGATGATGGCGGTGTTCCGCCGGACCATCCGGATCACGGCGGAGGACATCGTCCGCAACCTCGTCCTGGTGCACCAGACCGGCGGCACGGTCGACGGCGTCGGCGTGCTGGTGGCGCACCGGCCGGACGCCGAGCTTGAGCACCTGTGGGTCGACCCGCCGGCGATCGGCCGCGGCATCGGCCGCCGGCTGTTCGCCGCGTTCGTGGAGGAGGACCGCCGGCTCGGGGCCCGGCGCATCGCGCTGAACTCGGACCCGTACGCCGAGGCGTTCTACCGCCGGCTGGGCGCGGTCCGGATCGGCGACCACCCGGTCGCCGAGATCCCGGGGCGCGTCCTGCCGCGGATGGCGTTCAGCCTCGACGCAGGCTGAACCGGGTCCACACCGCCGCCCAGAACAGCACCACCGCACCACCCTGGTGCAGGGCGCCGAGCCAGACCGGCACCACCATCAGCAGGGCGGCGATCCCGAGGGCGACCTGCAGCGCGACCGCCACCGACAGCAGCCGCAGCGGCGCCCGCGCCGCCGACGGCGCGCGCCGCCCGGCCCAGTGCGCGAAGCCGAGGGTGACCAGAGCCGTGGCGATCGCCAGCCAGCGGTGGTTGAACTGCACCGCCGGCACCCACTCGAACACGCTGGCGAAGCCGTGCTCCGGCGACCAGTAGCCGTCCGGCACGAACCGGCCGTCCATCAGCGGGAAGGTGTTGTAGGCGTAGCCGGCGTCGGTGCCGGCGACGAACGCGCCGGCGACGATGGTGAGCGCGATCAGCGCCAGCACCGCCGTCGCCCCGCGCCGCAGCGCCGGATCGGCGGGCACCGAGGCCGGCGCCCCGGGCCGGCGCGCCAGCGAATCGAAGGCGGTCCATTGCAGCGTGCCCAGGATCAGGAACGCCATCGACAGGTGGACGGCCAGGCGGTAGGCGCTGACCGCCGGCTCGTCGACCAGGCCCGAGACCACCATCCACCAGCCGATGCCGCCCTGGATGGCGCCCATCGCCAGCAGCGTCAGCAGCCGCGGCAGCAGCGCCCGCTCGACCCGCCCGGCCAGCAGGAACGCCAGCATCGGCAGCGCGAACACCACGCCGATCAGCCTTCCCCACAGCCGGTGCAGGTATTCCCAGAAGAAGATCACCTGGAAATCCGCGAGCCCCATCCACGAGTTCTGCAGTCGGAACTCGGGGGTCTGGCGGTACAGCGCGAACACCCGCTCCCACTCGGCCTCCGAAAGCGGCGGCAGCCAGCCCATCAGCGGCCGCCACTCGACCATCGACAGCCCGCTCTCGGTGAGCCGGGTGATGCCGCCGATGACGATCATCGCCGCCACCATGCCGGCGGTGGCGAGCAGCCAGGCGGCGACCGCCGGCCGGGCCCGCACCGCCTTGCCGACATCGTCCGTGAAGGTCGCGGGAGTTGCGTTCATGGAAAGGCTAGATGGCGCAACCGCCGGGGTGGGTCAACCGCCCGGCCGGCCGGGCGCGCTGCGGCGTATCGTCCCCCGCCGCCGGCGCTTCGCGAGGCGCGTATCGGTGCTTGCATACCGCCCCGGCTTTGACTAGGTTCCCGGCCTCGATCCAGGAGCCTGCGGAGAGGTGCCGGAGTGGTCGATCGGGACGGTCTCGAAAACCGTTGTGCGTGTAAGCGTACCGTGGGTTCGAATCCCACCCTCTCCGCCACTTCGGAACAAAGCTGGGCACTGCGCCCGGCAGCATTCCCGCGCCGTTCACGGCTGCAAGTGTGCGCAGCAGGTCGGACTTAGATCCCATGATGCGGACTTCGCTGGTATCGACCTCAACGCGCTGGGCGAGCGCGCGAAGGTGGTCGCGGCGATAGCCGCCGCCGGGCAGGCGCATACGCTGACGTGCGATGTTGGCGAACTTTCGCAGCATCGGCGCGGTGATCGCCTTCTGGCCTGCGCTTTCCAGCATGGCAGTCGCGCGGTCGGCATCGACCCGCGACTGGTCGCGGATGGTCTTGAGGCTGGCGATACGGTCTTTGAGGTCAGGGTCGTCCAGGTCGGCGACGCCGCTCTCGATGGCGTCGTAAAGCCGCTTGAGGCGAAGGTCGGTTTCGGTCGCCCGCTTGTTCAGTTCGGCGATATGCTCGCGACGGCGCTCGGTGCGCTCCTGCCGCCGGTCAAGAACGGTCGCTAGCACCTCTTCGAGTCTGGCCGGGTCGAGCAGTCGGTCCTCAAGATGCGCGGCGACCAGCGCATCCAGCTTCTCCATCGGGACGGTCATGCCATCGCAAGCGGTCGGCCCCTGCCGTGCTTTGGTCGAACAGGTATAGTAGCGATAGCGCCCGCCCTTGCCGGTGCGGATGGTCATGGCTCCGCCGCATTTGGCGCAGTGGATCAGGCCGGTAAGGAGGGTGGGACCGCCAACGACCTGCGGGTGCGCGACCTTCGGGTTACGCGCCTTCATGCTCGCCTGGACGGCATCGAACGTCGCCTGATCGATGATCGGCGGCACTTCGACCGGGATCACCTCGTTGGCGGGTTTCAGTTCCTTGTTCTTGCCGCGCTTGTTGAACTCGTGACGGCCAATATAGGCCGGCCGGGTCAGCATCCGGTGGACGGTTCCGATGCCCCAGCGCCCGCCGTCGCGCGTGAAGATGCGGCGTTCATTGAGATGCTTGGTGATGGATTTGACACCCATCGGCCCCGACGTGCCGTCGCCCTGAAGGGCAAGCCGGAACGCCAGCCGCACCGTATCGGCATGGAGCGGGTCGATCTCCAGCTTCTTCTTGACCTTGGTTCCCCGCTGCTCGGCGGCGACGACGCGGTAGCCGATCGGCGGCAGCGAGCCGTTCCAAAAGCCCTGGCGGGCATTCTCCTTCAGGGCGCGAAGGACGTGCTTGGCGTTCTCCTTGGACTGATACTCGTCGAACAGCGCCATGATCTGGCGCATCATGACGTGCATCGGATCGTCGCCCATTTCCTGGGTGATCGACAAAAGACGAATGCCGTTCTTCGCCAGCTTGCGGACGTAGAACTCCAGCTCGAAATGGTCGCGGAAGAAGCGGCTGAATGAATGGACGACCACCACGTCAAACGGCGCGGGCTTTGACGTGCCCGCCTCGATCATCCGCTGGAATTCCGGGCGACGGTCGTTGGTGGCGGACGCGCCTGCGTCCACAAAGGTCTCGACAAACTGATAGCCACGCGCGGCGCAGTATGCCTCGCCCTGCTTGCGCTGGTCGGGGATCGACACGTCATGCTCGGCCTGCCGCGCCGTCGAAACGCGCAGGTAAAGGGCGGCGCGTTGTGTGACGGTCATTTGGCCAAGCTCCTCACATCATTGGCACGGCCCGAACATCTCTTCGAAAAGGTCGCCGAACCATGCCTCGAACAGGTCCACCTCGGCCTGCGTGACAGGCACCCGCTCGGGCCAGTCGTCGGTGACGGTCCAGGTCGAAAGATCGTGTTTTGGCGGTCGGCCCGGAAACGGCCACGGCTCGCCAAGCAGCGCGTGAAGCTGCTCGGATGCCGTGGGCGGACAAGGGCGGAAGACTCGGGCCATTGCGCCAGAGTCGCCGAACCAGGGCGTTGAAAGAATAGCATTTCTCTACTCTGTCCTACGCATCGCACTGTGGCGCGCAGATACTGGCGCGCGGCGGCGGACGGCGGGGCTGGCAAAGGTTGCCGCGCCGTCATGCCGCTTTCCTGAGCGGTTTTGCGCGGTCGATCCGCTCCCGCTCCTTCGGGCTGTGCATCGCTTCCCAGAGGTCATTGCGCCGCCGCACGTTCAGCCAGAAGTCTGGGCTGTTGCCGAACACGCGCGACAGGATCAGCGCGGTCGCGGCGGTGATGTTGCGGCGGTCGTTGCACAGTTCGTTGACGTGCTTGCGCTGCACGCCCATCGCCTCGGCCAGTGCCGCCTGGGTCAGCCCCATCGGCTCCATGAACTCCTTGGTGAGAATCTCGCCGACGCTCACCGGCTTGCGCTTGGTCATCAACATGGCGTCACCTCAATCATAGCTGTGGTCGTCCAGATACACGTCGCTCGCCTCGCCCTTGCCGCCGTCCCATCGAAAGATCAGCCGCCATTGTTTGTTGACGCGGATCGAATGGAACGCCTCAAGCTGGCCCCGCAGCTTCTCGAAATGGTTGCTCGGGGGGATGCGCAAGTCCTGATCCGTCGTCGCATCGTCGATCATCTGGAGCTTGCCAAAGACGCGGCTTTCGAGGTCGGGTGGGATTTTGCGGGACCGGACATCCTCGACGAAGAAGTCCCGCAACCAGCCATCCCGAAAGCTCACGATCATTGCCCGGCTCCAAGAAATGTATATGTACCACTCAATGGGTCACCAGGCAAGCCCCGTTGACTTCGTAGCGGCGCGCCCAATCCATCGACCGACTGCCGAGTGCCGACCCACTATCCGAGCGCTTACAGCCCAAGTCCCCGCTGCCGTCCGAACGTCCAGTCGATGCCGCCGCCGGGCATGGGGATTCCGTCCACCTGCTGGCCGAGACGTTTGGCGAGGGTGTCGTTCCACGGCACGAGCTGGAATCCCAGGCCGTTGTCGATCATGGCGAACCGTCCGCTGCTGAGCTGGGCCTGGCCGACAAGCCTGCCCGATACACGGTCATTGGTCCCGGTCGGTTGCCAGTCGAGGCCGCGCTCTGCGGCAAACGCCTTGCCGACCCGATTGATTTCGGCGCTCTCCAGTTGCGCGATCAGGTCGGAAGGCGCCCTGAACCTGCCGCCGCCAAGGTCACGGACATAGCCCATGTCGGCGAGCGCCTGCTTGCGCCTCTCCCAGGTGGCGCGGACGTCGCCGCCGAACCCGGTGTGCGGCATCGAATCACGCCCGCCTTCCAGCATGGTGCGGTCGAGCCATGTCGCGCCCTCGTGTCGCACCTGCCGGTCGAGCGGCAGGTGCGACAGCTCGTCGATTCGCGGGCCGTTCCCGAACCGCCGGCGGTCATAGGCGAGGCCGCGCTCGGACAGGTCGGCGGGAATGGTCCAGTGCTCGGCATGGACGCGCTCGACGATACCGGCACGGCGCAGCGCCTCCAGGCGGCGCACATGGCTGCGGACATAGGCGTCGGCGTCATCGGCCCCGAGCCGTGCCAGCGCCTGCTCGCGGTGTGCGGCCGGGCTGTAGACGCCGCCTGCATCGGTGGCTGCGAGAATATTGCGATCGGCGGCGCGTGGGACGCTCGGCGGCGGCTCCACCGCGATGATGCTGCCGCGCCGGATGTCTTCCGCCTTGCTTGCCGGAACCTCCAGGTGGTGGACGCGCCCCTCCACGCCGTCGATGGTCAGGCCGATCTGCTGGCCCAACTCGTCGCTGCCCAGCCCCTTGGCGACGACGCGGCCGACGATGCGTTCGGTCGGGGTGGCACGATGCACCGTATAGCCCGCATATCCCC
>CAYNFA010000305.1:0-5525 GCA_964396345.1 uncultured Thalassobaculum sp. | reverse complement strand
AGGATCAGCGTCATCGCCATGAACACGGTCGATGCCACGAACGCCAGGGTGCGGATGTCCAGCGACTCGATCACGGTCATCGCCTCGAGCGGGTGTCGGCGCCCGAGGCGAGCGTCAGCGGCCGCGCCACGGACAGCAGGGCGTCGGCGTCGAGATGCGTTTCCAGATGGTCGGCCAGCCGGTCGAGGGTGGTTTCGACCATCGCCTGGAATCCCAGACCGGCGTCGCCGGAGCCGCCGATCTGCCGCAGGTAGGCGCGTCGGAAGCCGTCGGCGGCAAACAGGCCATGCAGATAGGATCCGGCGATCCGGCCATTCGCCGACACCGCGCCCTCGGCACGGCCGTCGGCAAGGGCCAGGAAGGGCCGCGCGCGGTCGGGGCCGTCGGTCCGGCCGATGTGGATCTCGTAGCCCTGCACCGGCTCTCCGGTGGCCAGGTGGCGGCCGTCGGTGAGGGTCAGGGTCTTGTCGGCTGTCAGCACGGTCTCGACGTCCAGCAGACCGAGACCCGGCGCCTCGCCCGCCGGGCCCTCGACTCCATCGGGATCGCGGACCGTTCGACCGAGCATCTGATAGCCGCCGCACAGGCCGAGAACGCGGCCGCCACGGCGGACATGGGCGGCGATGTCGACGTCCCAGCCCTGCGCGCGGAGGAAACTTAAATCGCCGATCGTCGACTTCGAGCCCGGCAGCAGCACCAGATCGACGTCGCCCGGCAAGGCCCGCCCAGGGGCGATGATCCGAAGGTCGACCCCCGGCTCGGCGCGCAGCGGATCGAGGTCATCGAAGTTCGCGATTCGCGACAGCCGTGGCACCGCCACCAGCACCGGCCTGCCGGTCGCCGCGTCGCCACGGTCGGGGGCGGTGGTGGACGGCCGCTCCAGCGCCACCGCGTCCTCGGCGGGAAGCCGCCAGGCGTCGGCGAACCACGGCACGACCCCGAAGCTCGACCACCCGGTGTGGGTGCCGATCGCCGTCAGGCCGTCGTCGAACAGCGACACGTCGCCGCGAAACCGGTTGATCAGGTAGCCGGCGATCCGGGCGCGGTCGGCGGCCTCCAGCACCGCGTGGGTGCCGACGATCGCCGCGATCACGCCGCCGCGGTCGATGTCACCGACCAGCACCACGGGCACTCCGGCGGCTTCGGCGAAGCCCATGTTGGCGATGTCGCCGGCCCTCAGGTTGATCTCGGCCGGGCTGCCGGCGCCTTCCACCAGCAGGAGGTCGGCGTGGACGGCGAGGCGCGATGCGCTGTCCAGCACGGCGGCCATCAGGCCGGGCTTCAGCGCTTGGTACTCGCGGGCGCGGGCGTGGCCGACCCGGCGGCCGTGCACCACGATCTGGGCGCCGGTATCGGTCTCCGGCTTAAGCAGCACCGGGTTCAGGTCGACCACCGGGTCGATGCCGGCGGCTTGCGCCTGCAGGGCCTGGGCCCGGCCGATCTCGCCGCCGTCGACGGTGACCGATGCGTTGTTCGACATGTTCTGCGGCTTGAACGGCCGTACCGCCAGGCCGCGCCGGGCATAGAGGCGGCAGAGTCCTGCGACGATCAGCGACTTGCCGACGTCGGATCCGGTCCCCTGGAACATGAGAGCGCGCGCTGCCACGGGGAGGGAGTAGCGCAGCAGCGGGCGCTTGGGAACGGCGTTGCGTGCCGACGGTTCAGGGCGTCATCGGTTCAGGACAGCGCGCGCAGGTCGGCGCGAAGCGTCTCGGGATCGGAGCCGATGATCAGCGCGTCGATCTCGGCGTGGGCGCGCTCCCAGATCGGCAAGGCGATCGCCAGCTGGTCCCGGCCTTCCGGCGTCAGGACCAGGCGCCGGCCACGGCGGTCGATCTCGTCGACCGTCACCGCCACAAGACCGCGTCGCTCGAGCGGCTTCAGGGCCGCGGTCAGCGTGGTCCGGTCCATCGCCAGCAGCGTCGCGACGTCCGAGATCCGCGGGGGCGTCGGTCGATTGAGCGACATCAGCAACGAGAACTGGCCGTTGGTCAGGCCGACCGGCCGGAGTGCCTCGTCGAAGCGACGCGCCAGCGCCCGGGCGGCCCGCTGAACGTGCAGGCAAAGGCAGGTGTCGCGGACCCTGAGCGTCACGCCGAAGGGCAACTCGTCGGAGTTTGACATGATCTTATAAAGTTGATATCAACGTAACAGTCAAGGCAAATCCTGTAAAAACCGATCTTGATCCGGATTGGCTGAACGGGATGAGAAGGTCGTCCATGGAAGCGCGTGCGCGACAGCCGGGTCCCGAAGACCGTGCGCGGTCCCGGCTCGACGCTTGGTTCCAGGGGGTGAACGCCAAACCCAGGCGATGGAGCAAGTCGGCGGGCAATTTCGAACCGACGGGATTTAGTCGGCGCGGGCCTGGCCGCCGCGGTCCTCCCGCCAGGCCGCGATCGCGTCGCGGGCGACCGTCAGAAGCCGGCGTTCGCGCTGGGTGTCGATCGAGATCGAGGCGGTCATTCCGGCCCGCAGCTGCGGGCGTCCCTCGACGTGCTCGAGGTCGATGCGGACCGGAACGCGCTGCACCACCTTAACCCAGTTCCCCGAGGCGTTCTGGGGCGGAAGCACCGCGAACTCGGCCCCGGTGGCGGGAGCGATCGAACTCACCCGGGCGTTCCACACGACGTCGGGATAGGCATCGACCGTCACCTCCACGGCCTGGCCCTCGCGGATGTGGGTAAGTTCGGTCTCCTTGAGGTTGGTAACGATCCAGGTGTTGTCGATGGCGATCAGGCCGAACGCCGGCTCGCCCTCCTCCAGCCATTCGCCCGGTTCCAGACTGACCTGTGTGGCGACGCCGTCGGAGGGCGCGCGGACCGTGGTGTAGCCAAGGCGAAGCTCGGCGAGGTTGCGTTCGGCGAGTGCCTCCAGGTATTGCGGGTGCAACTCGGGCGCGCGTTCAGGGTCGCCACCGAGCTCGGCGAGCACCTTGCGGATCTTCTCGCGCAGGGCCCGCACCCGTTGCTGCGCGGAGGCGAACTCGAATTCGGCCTCGTCGAGGCGTGCCGCGGTGCCGGCGCCGGTCTTGGACAGCGACCGCTGGCGCTCGGCCTCGCGACCGAAATAACGGACCGTTTCCAACCCCTCGGCGATCTCCGCCTCGATCTGGCGATAGTCGGCGCGCATCGCGTCGAGGGCGTTGCGAACCGATTCGATCTTGGCCTCGGCGATCTGCAGCTGCAGCCAGTATGGGTCCGGGTCGAGCCGGAACAGCACGTCGCCGGCGCTGACTCGCTGATTGTTGCGGACCATCACTTCGACCACCCGGCCGTCGATGTCGGTCGAGACCGCGACGATATGAGCCTTCACGTAGGCGTTTTCGGTGGTCACGTAGCGGCCGGTGAAGGCGTACCAGGCCGAAGCTCCGAGGATCAGCGCGATCGGCACCAGCACCAGCAGGACAAATCGGCGGAGCCGCCGGCTGCGGCCGCGGCGCGCGCGCGCTTCCACGGCGGTCCCGGGCTCAGTCGTCGGCGCCAACTCGCGGGCCGGCTCGGCCCGGTCAGTCATCCGCGGCCTCGCGATGAGCGTCGGTCACCGGCCGGCGGAGTTCGTCGAAGCTGTTCAGGTTCGCCTTGATCATAAGCAGTGTGTCGATGAACGCCTCGTGCTGTTCGCGGCCGAGGCCCTTGGCGGCGTCCCGGCGAATGTCGGCGGCGATCGCCCGCAACGATCGCATGAGTCCCTGCACGCGGTCGGTGAGGAACACGCGCTTGATTCGGCGGTCGTGGCGGTCGGGGCGACGCTCTATCCACTCTTTCTCCTCGAGCCGGTCGAGCAGCCGGCCAAGCGTGGCCTTCTCCAGTTCCATGAACGCCGCCAGCTCGGACTGGGTGACGCCCTCCTTCGCGTACAGAACGGTGAGCACCCACCATTGCGAGCGGGTCAGCCCGAGTTCACGCCCACGCCGGTCGAACGCCACCCGCATCAATCTGGCGATGTCGTGGACGAGGAAACCGAAATTACGGTTGAGATCGGATCTTTCCATGGACGGATAATAGTTGGCATGACAACTGTTGCCAACAACGAGGTTGCTCGCCTGACCGCCCTCGGGCTGCTGGTCAGGAAGCTCCCGGGACGGTGTCGCGCAGGGCGTCCCCGAGTGCGTGACCGAGCGACAGCGCGAGCTTCTGGCCGACGGCGGGTCGGTCCTGCAACCTTGGAAAGGTCAAGGTTACCGTGGTGCCGAGTGAAGGCGCGCTGGCGATGTGCAGGGTGCCTTGGTGCTCACGGACCAACCCTCGGCTTAGCGCCAGCCCGAGGCCGGCGCCTTCGGAGGGCCGCGACGAGCCCACGTCGACCTGCTCGAACGGCTGGAACACCCGATCGAGATCGCTCGCCGACATGCCGACCCCGGTGTCGGCGATGCGGATCAGGACGCCCTGGGGCGCGCTCGCGTCGATCTCGACCCGCACGCGGCCGCCGCGATTGGTGAACTTCACCGCGTTGGTCAACAGGTTCAGGACGATCTGCCGAAACCGGACCCGGTCGCCGAGGATGACGCCGCCGTCATCGTCGGGGGGGCGCGCGAATTCGAGCTGGACGCCGGACCCCGCCGCGCGCCCTTCGATCAGGTGGCAGCAGGCCTCGACCTGCTCCGCCACGTCCAGCGGTTCGAGGCGCAGCACCAGCTTGCCGGCTTCCACCCGCGACAGGTCCAGGACGTCATCGATCAGGGCGAGCAGATGGTCGCCGCTGGTCCGGATGTCGACGGCGTAGCCCCGGTACTTGTCGTGGCCGATCGGTCCGTATAGCTCGCGGGCCATCACCTCCGAGAAGCCGATGATGGCGTTCAGCGGAGTCCGCAGCTCATGGCTCATGGCGGCCAGGAACATCGATTTCGACCGGTCCGCCGACAGTGCCGCGTCGCGGGTCCGCGCCAGTTCGTCCGACGCCGCCTTGAGGCGCGCGTTCTGACGGGCGAGTTGGGCAAGGGCTTCCGAGGCCTCTCGCAGCGCCCTGTCCCGTTCGCGGGCGGTCGCCTGAAGGTGGTCGAGGGCGTTGCTGAGGGCCCGCAACGCAATCCGGTCGATCACCAGGTGCAGGCCCGCGGCCACCAGGGCCGCGAACAGCACGACCATCGCGGTCTCGGCGAGAAGCGGCCGCAGGCTGGTGGCGGCCTGTACCGTCGCCACTTGCCGACCGTTGTGCCGGACCGGAGCCCCCACTCTGAGGACCGGTTGGGCGATCGCGCCCTGCGGCGCGATCAGCAGCCGGCCGCTGGAGTCGAGAAGCGAGCGTTCGATCACGAGACCGTCGGAGCGACGCTGTTTCAGCGCAAGCCGCACCTCGGTGTCGACCGCGCGGTCGACACCGAGCGCACCGGACCCGATGGCTGCGGCGTGTGCGGCCAGCCTTTCCGCCATAACCGTCGCTTCCAGGGCGGCGTGCCCGTGCAGTGCCCGCATGCCGGCAAACACGAACAGGAGCGGGATCGAGACCAGCACGACGGCGGCGACAGCGACGGTGAGCCGCCGCAACGTCCGTCTCACAACCGCGATGTCCGTCGCCGGCGTGGCTTC
>CAYNFA010000304.1:0-5526 GCA_964396345.1 uncultured Thalassobaculum sp. | reverse complement strand
CGTCGAAATCGGGTGCATCGAACTGATCAACCACGTCCCGAGCGGACGAACCCTGCACCAGTACTTTAACCCCGAGCGCGACATGCCGCAGGGCGCGTTCGAGGTGCACGGGCTGTCGATCGAATTCTTGTCCAACTACCCCGTGTTCGGCGCGCTCGCTGACGAGATGCTGGAGTTTCTCGGCGACGCGGTGCTGATCATCCACAACGCCGCCTTCGACATGCGCTTCATCAACGCCGAACTGCGCCGCCTCGGACGACCGGAATTGCCGATGGCCCGCGCCCTCGACACCGTCCAACTGGCCCGGCGCAAGTATCCCGGAGCCCAGGTAAGCCTGGACGCGTTGTGCCGGCGGTTCGAGATCGACAACGGCCACCGGACGCTGCACGGCGCGTTGCTGGACGCCGACTTGCTGGCGGCGGTCTACCTGGAGCTGATTGGCGGTCGGCAGCCCGACCTGGCGTTGGCCGCTCACGGCACCGCCTCGGATAACACCGGCCGTGCGGATGTCGAGCGGGTGGTGAAGGCCTACCGCGAGCCGCGGCCACACGCGCCCAGCGCCGAAGAGCTGGCGGCGCACCGGACGTTTCTGCGGTCGATCACGGAGCCGCTCTGGCTCGCCGGATAGCCCGGCACGCTCAATCCTGCGGCGGGAGGATCGCCCCATTTTCGGCCACGGCGGCCGCTTGCGCCTGCAGGGCGCTCTGACGGTACATCGCTGCGAAATCAACTGGCTGGATCAGCAGTGGCGGGAAGCCGCCGTCGCGCGTGACCTCGGCAATGATGGCGCGCGCGAACGGGAACAGGATGCGCGGGCACTCGATCAGAAGCACAGGGTGCAGCGAGTCCTCGGGCACGCCCTGGAGGGTGAACAGTCCGCCATAGCTGAGCTCAGCCAGGAACAAAGGGGAGTCGGCGGCCCGGCCAGACGCCGTCACCTTCAGCACCACCTCGAACACGTCATTGTCCGCGACCTTGGTGGCCTGGACATCGACGTTGACCTCGATCCTGGGCGCTTCGTTCTGCGGCTGCAGGCTGCTCGGCGCCCGCGGATTCTCGAACGACAGATCCTTGACGTACTGGGCGTGGATCTGGATCGGCAGGGCGGTCGCCGCCTGGGGCGCAGAACTATCGGACATGACGAGGACGCTTCCCGAAAGGTGTCGATGCCCGGTCGCTAACACGGTTCCGGAGTGTGCACAACCGAAGCGGCCGGTCCCGGCCGAAGCTCGACCACGGTACCGTTGCCGACGGTCAGGCCGGTGAGGCCACGGATGAATCCCCAGTGACTGACGTAGACCGTCTCGCCCCAGTCGGTGGCACGGTGCAGGCGGCTGGCGAACACGCCGCAGCGGGCGCCGAGCTGGGCCTCGGTCTCGCCCTGAGCCGGCCACCAGCGCTCGCCAAGCCGGTCGAAATCGATGTCGGGCCAGAGCGTTCGAAGCGCCGAAGCCGATGTGCCGACGTCACAGACGAACCAGCAACGCTCACGAACCAGGGAGTCGATCTCAATCGCCAGCCCCAGGGTCTCCGCGACGATCGCGGCGGTCTCCAGGGTCCGCCGGTAGGGGCTCGCGACGATCCGCGTCAGCCCGCGGGGCGCCAGCGCCTCGGCGGCGGCCCGCGCCTGGGCGCGGCCGATCTCGGTCAGGGCCGGGTCCTCGATGCCCGGATCGATCCGGTTGCGCGCGAAATGCACGTTGAATTCGCTCTGGCCGTGGCGCAGCAGGTACACGTCGTTATCGCCTTTTGTCGTCGATGCGGTCTGAATCCCCATCCGATACGTCCTGGAACTCGCCTTCGATCACCGGAGGCTGTCCGTGCGGTGGCCTCGGACCGGCATTGGGTCCAGGACCCGGGCCTGGACGAACCGTCCAGATCCGGGTTCCGCCGCGCGCCATAACCCACGCCAGCAGCGCCCCGATCAGGAAACGTCGGGCGGGCGGGATGAACAGAATCAAGCCGAACGCGTCGGTCAAGAAGCCCGGTATCAGCAACAGCAGACCGGCGAACAGGAGGCCCAGCCCGGACAGCAGCTCACCAACCGGCGTGACCCCTCGATCGAGGTCGGTCCGGACCCGTGCCAGCGTCGCCAGCCCCTGCACCCGAAACAGCAGCGCTCCGAGCGCCGCGGTCCCGAGGATCAGCGCCACCGTTGGCAACGCACCGATCTCGCCACCGATTTCGATCATCAGCCAGATCTCGGCGACAGGCAGTCCGAGCAGTACCAGTAAAACCAGGAAGCCCATGCTTGCCCTTCCGAAGTCCAGGCCCTATTTATCCGAGGGCGTCCGGAGACGTCTCCGGCGCCGTGGCCGTCTGCCGTGAGGTACCGGCTGGTGCGACAACATTTAACGCGGGGGTGCGGGTCGGTCCAGGCGCCGATCCGCGAACAGAATGGGAAACGGTGTGCCGTTCCTTGACATAATTCTGCTGGCGATGGTCGCCGGCTTCGTCATTTTCAAGCTGCGAAGCGTGCTCGGCCGGCGTACCGGCCACGAGCAGCGCCGACCGGATCCGCTGTCCGACGTGCCGAAGACCAACGACAACGGCAACGTCGTGCGACTGCCCGATCGAGCTGCCGACCCGGATGCCGAGGCGGATGAATCTCCCGCCGGAACGATGGCGGCCGGGGTGATGCGGATCAAGCTGGCGGACGACCAGTTCGACGAGCGCGAGTTCCTGCACGGCGCCAAGATGGCGTTCGGAATGATCGTCGACACGTTCGCCAAGGGCGATGTCGATGCGTTGCGGCCGCTGTTGTCTCGGGATCTTTTCGGCAGTTTCGCGGCAGCCATCGAAGCCCGCGAGAAAGCTGGCGAGGTGCAGGAGACCACCATCGTCACGATCCGCTCCACCGATATCGTCGAGGCGTCGCTTGAGGACAACATCGCGAAGGTTACGGTGGAATTCGTAACCGAGCAGGTGAAAGTCACGCGCGGCGCTGACGGAGAGATCATCGATGGCGATCCGGACCGGATCGACATTCTGACGGACTTGTGGAGCTTTGCGCGCGATGTTCAGTCGCGTGACCCGAACTGGGAACTGGTCGCCACCCGTGTTCCAGAGGACTGAGCCTGGGCGCCGTCAGGCGGTTCGTTCCGCCGCGGCGATCCTGAGTGTTGCGGCGGCGCTGATCCTGTCTGGCTGCGGCCGCGAGCCGTCGCCCGAGCCGATCGAACAGCTGGTCCTCGAGCGCTCCTCGTGGCGCGACCTGCCAGGCTGGAATGACGATGACCCAACCGCTGCGTTGGCAGCTTTCCGTCGCTCCTGCGCCAGCCTGCTGCGCGGTGACCAGAGCCGGCTGGTTGGTCCGGATGGACGTTTCGGCCGGCGGGGCGACTGGGCGCCGGTCTGTCGCGCCGCCGACACCGTGGCGACGAACGATCCCGCCATCGTGCGACGGTTCTTCGCCGACGACTTCACCGTGTGGCAAGCGCGCGACCAAAAGGCCGACGACGACCTTTTCACCGGCTACTTCGAACCAGAACTCGCCGGATCTCGAGTCCGCTCATCGGCCTTCCCGGTGCCTTTGCACAAACGGCCGCCGGATCTGGTCGACGTCGACCTCGGCACGTTCCGCGATACCTTGAAGGGCGAAAGGATCGCCGGGCGTCTCGACGGCGGCAAACTGGTCCCGTACGAGGACCGTGCGGCGATCGAGGCGGGTGGGCTCGTCAGCAGGACTGATCCGCTGATCTTTCTCGCCGATCCGGTGGACACGTTCTTCCTCCATATCCAGGGCTCCGGATTGGTGGTGCTGCCGGACGACAGCCGCACGCGTGTCGGCTATGACGGCACCAACGGCCACGTCTACTACGCCATCGGCCGTTGGTTGATCGCAGCCGGCGAAGTGCCGAAAGACAAGATGTCATTGCAGGCGATCCGCGAGTGGCTGGCCCGAAACCCGGATCGGCGCGACGAGGTGATGAACAAGAACCCCTCCTACGTGTTCTTTCGCGACGTGACCGGCGAAGGGCCCATCGGCGCGCAGGGCGTGGCCTTGACCGCCGGCCGTAGCCTGGCGATCGACCGGCGTCACCTGCCACTCGGAGCTCCGATGTGGGTCGACTTGGCCTATCCGACGGAACTCGGCGCCGATTTGCGCCGGCTGATGGTGACCCAGGACACTGGTGGCGCGATCCGGGGTCCGGTCCGCGGCGATGTGTTCTGGGGTGCTGGCAAGCCCGCCGAGGCGCTGGCGGGACCGATGGCCGCCAAGGGTCGCTACTGGCTGCTGCTGCCGAAGGGCCTCGACCCAACCGCCGCGGCAGGCTAACGCTCGCCGACTACGCTCTATGACGACGCCCGCCTTGCCCCGCCTTCCGGCGCATGCTAGCCGGATCGCTGTGAATTGAAGCCGAGGAGCCAACCATGACCGGTGCTGGTCCGCGCGTCGGCCTGTTCGTTACCTGCCTCGTCGATCTTTACCGGCCGACTGTCGGATTCGCCGCCGTCAAGCTGTTGGAGGACGCCGGCTGCACGGTCGAGGTGCCGGCTGCGCAGACCTGCTGCGGGCAGCCGGCTTTCAACTCGGGCGATACCGTCGATGCCAAGGCGGTGGCGCGCGGCGTGATCGACGCGTTCGACAGCTACGAGTACGTAGTGGCCCCGTCCGGCTCCTGCGCCGGCATGATCCATGAGCATTATCCAGAGCTGTTCGCCGACGAGCCGGAGACCGCCATGCGCGCCCAGCAACTCGCCAAGCGCACCCATGAGCTGATGTCCTTCCTGGTCGATGTCATGAAGGTCGAGCGCGTCGCCGCGGTGTTCCCCGGGACCGTCACCTACCATGATTCCTGCTCCGGCCTGCGCGAAATGCAGGTAAAGGCGCAGCCGCGCCGGCTTCTGGGGTCGGTGGAAGGCCTGACGCTGACGGAACTGCCGAGCGCCGAGATCTGCTGTGGCTTCGGCGGAACCTTCTGCGTCAAGTACCCGGAGATCTCCGACAAGATGGTCACCGAAAAGGCCCAGGACGTCGTCGCCACCGGGGCCGGTACCCTGCTGGCCGGCGATCTCGGCTGTCTGCTCAACATGGCGGGCAAGCTGAGCCGGCTCCGAGCCCAAACGAAAGTGCGTCACGTGGCCGAGGTGCTCGCCGGTCTGGCCGATGGGCCGGCGATCGGCGAGCCGGCGAAGGACTGAGGAGAGGCGCCATGCAGTCCACCAGCCGGTCCTTCAAGGCGAACGCCCACCGGGCGCTCAACGACGCCGTGCTGCAGCGCGCGCTCGGCAACATCAAGACCGGCTTCCAGGAGAAGCGGCGGAAGGTCGTCGAGGCGCTGCCGGAATTCGACGCGTTGCGCGACTGCGGGCGTGACATAAAGAACCACACCCTGGCGCATCTCGACTTCTACCTCGAACGGTTCGAGGAGAAGGTGATCGCCAACGGCGGGACGGTGCACTGGTGCCGGACTCCGGCCGAGGCGCGTGAGACCATCCTGGCGATCTGCCGACGCCGCGAGGCCCGCACCGTCACCAAGGGCAAGTCGATGGTGGCCGAGGAGATCGGCCTCAACGAGTTCC
>CAYNFA010000303.1:0-5549 GCA_964396345.1 uncultured Thalassobaculum sp. | reverse complement strand
CCGAGCCGTCGGATCGCCCAGCTTTGACGCCGCCCAGCCGTGCGCCGCCTCGTGCAGGGTGATCGCCAGCACCACCGGGAGAATCCATACGGTGGCGCCGTGGATCAGGCCGGCGAAGTAATCCGCTTCCATCAAGCAGATCCGAGCCGGGACAGCAACTCGGCGAGCCGCTCGGGGGCGTCGCCGGGCGGCGCGGTTCGCCCGGCGCTGTTGCGACGGCGTTCAGCGTCGGCGCGGGCGGCTCGCACGGCCGACGCACCGGCTAGTTCGGTGGCCTCGGCGGCGATCGCCAACATCTCGTCCATCCGGCCGTTGCAGTGCAGAACCACGTCGCAGCCGGCCTTCAGCGAGGCCGAGGCACGCGCTCCGATCGGACCGCCGAGCGCCGCCATGGAGAGGTCATCCGACATCAGCAGCCCATCGAACCCAATGAACCCCCGGATCACGTCGGCGATCACGACCGGCGACAGGGTCGAAGGCCGATCCGGATCGAGTGCGGGGAACAGCAGATGTCCCGTCATGCCATAGGGAACAACATCCGCGAGCGCCGCAAACGGCGCGAAATCGACGGCCTCGAGCGTCGACCGGTCGGCGTCGACCCGCGGCAGCTCGGCGTGGCTGTCGACCATCGATCGGCCGTGTCCAGGCAGGTGCTTGAGCACGCCGGTCACGCCGGCCGCGGCGATCGCGTCGGCCTGGATCCGCGCCAGGCGCGCCACGGTCGCGGGATCCTCACCGAAAGCCCGGTCGCCGATCACGTCGTGGGCACCCGGCTGACGCACGTCGGCCAGCGGCACGCAGTCGACGTCGATCCCAAGCTCCGCCAGGTCGGTCGCCATCAGCGCGGCCGACAGGCGAAGTGCCTCCTCAGCCGCCGCCGGGTCGACGGCATCGAGGCGCGCGAACGCCTCGGCCGCCGGGTAACGGCGCCATTGCGGCTCCCCCAGGCGCTGCACCCGCCCGCCCTCCTGATCGACCAGAACCGGGGCGTCGCGGCCGACGCAGTCGCGCAACGCCGCGGTCAGCGCCCGGACCTGCTCGGGGGTGTCGATGTTGCGCTTGAACAGGATGAAGCCGTACGGGTCGAGTTCCCGGAAGAACGCCGCCTCATCGGCGGCGAGCCGAAGCCCGGCACACCCCAGGATGGCCGCGCGGGTCATTCAGGGACGCACCACGATGCACGGCTGCGCCTTGGCCTTCAGGCCGTCGCAGATCGCGACCGCGGAGGTCTCCGAGACCGGGCTTGACTGGATCCGATAGAAGACGCCCTTGCCGGGGCCGAGATCGACCCTCTGAATCCGGCGGTCGAGGCCGCCGAGTTGATCCGGGTGGCGGCGCTTCAGCCTGGCCCATTCGGCCTCGGCGGCAGCCTCCTCGCGCAGCGCCCCGAGCTGGATCCGGAAGTTTCCGGTGGTCAGCGCCACCGGTGCGGACTGGGGTGCTGGCGCGGCCGCAGCGGGCGGTGGCGACGCGGGAACCGGTGCAGGCGCGGGAGCCGGCGGCGGTGACGCGGCCTGGGGCGCCGGCAGCGGTGTGGATGCCGGCGGTGGCGGGGAAGCGGCTGGCGCCGGTGGTGGGGCCACGAACGGCGGCGGTGTCGGGGCGGTCTCGGCGCGGGCCGGCGGAGGGGCGGTGTCCTGGGGCGTCGGGATCAGCGGTGCCGGCGCCGGCACCACGACCCGGGCGGGCGGAATGCCGGACCCCGATGGCGCCACTGACGGCTCGGGCGCCGGCAGCGGCGGTACCGGGACCTGGGCCGACGGCGACAACTCGACGATCGGTGGCGGCGGCGGGGGAGCCGGCGGCTCGACCGGTCGCTCAGGTGGCGGCAGCAGCCGCTCGACCCGCGGCGCCCCGCTGGTCTCGCCGGGACGCATGGCTTCGTAGACCAGCTTGTCCTGGTTGGGGACCTGGAGGCCGCCCGGCTGCTCCGGCCGGACCTTGGTCGGGCGCGTATCGGCCTTGATCAGCGGCGCCGTCGTCTCGGTTCCTCGCCGAAGACCCTGGTCGTACGCGTACCAGACGACGCCCGCGAACGCAGCGAGCGCGAAGGTGGCGACGAACACGCCAAGCGCCCGCGAGCGCCGGCGCGGTGGCTCGCGCAGTTCCGGCGGCGGACCGGGGCGGTAGGCGCGGTCGGCGTAGAGATCGTCGTCCCGCCCGTCGCTCATTCCCGAAGCTCCTCGACCGGCTGCACGCCCATCACCGCCAGGCCCGACGCGATCACAGTTGCGGTCGCCCGCACCAACGCCATCCGGGCCACGGTGGTCGCCGCATCGTCCGGCAGTATGAACCGAAGCCGGGCGTCATCCTTGCCCTTGTTCCACAGCCCGTGGAAGGCGGCCGCCACCTCGCCGAGATAGAATGCCACACGGTGCGGCTCGTGCGCATCCGCCGCGCTCTCCACCAGCCGGGGCCAGCCGGCCAGGACCTTCACGAGGCCGAGTTCGTCCGGATCGCTCAACGACCCCAATGCCACCGCCGACAGCGCCGCATCAGAGAGGTCGCACCCTGGCAGCGCCTCGGCCGCGTGACGAAGCACCGAGGTGGCCCGGGCGTGCGCGTACTGCACGTAGAAAACCGGGTTGTCGCGGCTGTGTTCGCGGACCTTCTGGTAGTCGAACTCGAGCGTCTGGTCGTTGCGGCGGGTCAGCATGATGAAGCGGACGACATCCGGTCCGACCGCCTCGACCACGTCGCGCAGCGTCACGAAGGTTCCCGCGCGCTTGGACATTCGAACCGGCTTGCCACCGTCGAACAGGCTGACGAGTTGGCACAGCTTGACGTCAAGGCTGCCCTCGCCGCCGGTGATCGCGGTCACCGCCGCCTTCATGCGCTTGACGTAGCCGCCGTGATCGGCCCCCAGCACGTCGATCAATTCCGGCGAGCCGCGCAGGAACTTTTCGTGATGATAGGCGATGTCGTTGGCGAAGTAAGTCCAGGACCCGTCGGATTTCTGCAGCGGGCGATCGACGTCGTCGCCGAACTCGCTGGCCTTGAAAAGCAGCTGGGGCCGCGGCTCCCAGTCCTCGGGCGCCTTGCCCTTCGGTGGTTCCAGGATCCCGGTGTAGACCAGCCCGCGGGCCTGCAGGGTTTCGAGAGCGCGCTGCACGGCGCCCGCCTCGACCAGGGCACGCTCCGAGGAGAAGGTGTCGAAGCGGATGCCCATTCCCAGCAGGTCGCGCTTGATGTCGATCACCATCAGTTCGACGGCGCGGGAGCGGAACACCTCGAGCCACTCGGCCTCCGGCCGCCCGACCCAGCGGTCGCCATCGCTGACGGCGATGGCCTGCCCGACCTCCTTGAGGTACTCGCCGGGATAGTGGCCTTCGGGAATCGTAACGTCCTCGCCCAGGGCCTCGCGGTAGCGCAGGTGAGCCGAGCGGGCGAGGGTTTCCACCTGCGCGCCGGCGTCGTTGATGTAGTACTCGCGCGTGACCGTGAAGCCCGCCTTCTCGAGTAGCGTGGCGAGGGCATCGCCGAACACCGCGCCGCGGGCGTGCGCCGCGTGCAGTGGCCCGGTCGGGTTGGCCGAGACGTACTCGACGTTCACCCGTCGGCCCTGCCCGGCATTGGAAGCGCCATAGGCGGTGCCGGCCCGCAGGATGGCGCCGAGTTCGGCGAGCCACACCGACGGGGCCAGCCGAAGGTTGATGAACCCGGGGCCGGCGACCTCGGCCGACTCGACCTCGTCCAGCGCCGACAGCGCCTCGGCCAGCGGCCCGGCGATGGCGCGCGGGTTGCTGCCGATCGGCTTCGCCAGCAGCATCGCCGCGTTGGTCGCGATGTCGCCATGGCTCGAGTCGCGCGGCGGCTCGACCGTCACGCGGTCGAACGGCAGCCCGTCCGGCCAGCCATGGCGCCGCGCCAGCTCTTCGAGCGCGGACTGAATTTTTTCTCGGAACTGATTGAATACGTTCATCGTAGTGCAGCAATCCTACCACGGTGGCGCAAGCCCGTCCCGTCAGAAGCGTCGTCAGCGCCACGACCCGGCCCGTAGCGGCCCCTGCGATCGAACGCGTGCGCCCTGCGGGCGGCGGAAAGCGCGCGGACCCTAGCGGCTCCCCCCCGTCACGGCAACGTCAAACCACGTTGAAGCCAGCCGCCGCCGGGCCTATATGATGCAAGGATCGAGACACCAAGGAGCGGAGCGCGGCCATGCCTGACGCAGGATCTCCGGAACGCCGGTTCGCCGTAACCGAAAGCGCGGCGCGGCGCATTGCCGCGCTCAGCCTTGAAGAACAAGCCGGTGCTGCGCCGATGATGCGGGTCGCCGTCCTCGGCGGCGGTTGCTCGGGATTTCAGTACAAGTTCGAGTTCGACAACTCGGTCAACGACGACGACCACGTGTTCGAGCGTGACGGCGTAAAGGTCGTGGTCGACGACGTTTCTCTGGATCTGCTGACCGGAGCCCAGCTCGATTACAAGGACGAGCTGATCGGTTCGTACTTCGCCGTCGAGAATCCGAACGCCACCGCCTCGTGCGGCTGCGGAACGTCGTTCGCGATTGGCTGATCGACAGCGCGTCGGACCCACCACGGTTGACCGAAGTCGGCAGCGTGGCACCATGCGCGCCCAAGCGCAGAGGCCGGGCCTGTGAAGATCGCCACCTGGAACGTCAATTCCATCAAGGCCCGTCTCGACAATGTGCTCGAATGGCTGCTCGACGCCGCGCCGGACGTCGTCCTCCTGCAGGAAATCAAGACCGTCGACGAGGGCTTTCCGAGACAGGAGGTGGAGGCCCTCGGCTACCGCTGCGCCGTCCACGGCCAGAAGAGCTACAACGGCGTCGCCATCCTTTCCAGGGTGGGCCTGGAGGACGCCCAACCCCGATTGACCGGCGACGACAGTGACGAGCACGCCCGCTACCTCGAAGCGACGGTGGCTGGAAATGTTCGGGTCGCCACCATCTACCTGCCGAACGGCAATCCGGTCGCTAGCGAAAAGTTTCCCTACAAGCTGAATTGGATGAAACGCTTGAAGACTCGGGCCGCCGAGTTGCTGGCAACCGGGGGCCCCGTGGTGCTGGGCGGCGACTACAACGTGATCCCCACCAACGACGATGTCCACGAGCCAGCCGCCTGGGCCGGCGATGCGTTGTTCCAGCCGGAGACCCGTGCGGCGTTCCGCGAAATCCTGTGGCTTGGCTACACCGACGCGTTTCGGGCCATCGATCCGAGCCCCCACAAATACACGTTCTGGGACTACCAGGGCGGCGCCTGGCAGCGCGACCACGGCATCCGGATCGACCATCTGCTGCTGTCCCCGGCAGCGGCCGACCGTCTGGTCGCCGCCGGGATCGACACCGGGCCCCGCGGCAAGCCCAAGGCCAGCGACCACACCCCGGTGTGGTGCGAGCTTCGAGACCCGCCGTGAGCGCCCCGTTGACCGGTGGCTGCCTGTGCGGTCGCGTGCGGTGGGTCGCCGATGCGCCGGTGCTGCACCGGGTGCATTGCCATTGCTCGCTCTGCCGCAGGGCCTCGGGGGCGATCGAAGTGCCGTGGGTGACCGTCGACCGGGGCGGCTTCCGCTGGACCGGGGCGGCACCG
>CAYNFA010000302.1:0-5586 GCA_964396345.1 uncultured Thalassobaculum sp. | reverse complement strand
GACCCGAGCGCTGCCGCTCGTACAGCGCCATCATGATGGCGTTGCAGGAGAACAGCCCGGTGCCGATATCGACCATGGCGAGCCCGAGCCGGGTCGGACCGCTCTCCGGGGCGCCGTTGACCGAGAAATGCCCGACCATCGCCTGGATGATGCCGTCGTAGCCGGGGAAGCCGCCATACGGTCCGTCCTCGCCGAAGCCCGAGATCCGGCAATGGATGAGCGTCGGAAAGCGCTCGCGCAGCACCGCCTCGTAGCCGAGGCCCCAGCGCTCCATCGAGCCGGGCTTGTAGTTCTCGATCAGCACGTCGGCGCCCTCCAGCAGGCGCAGCAGCACCTGCTTGCCCGCCTCGGTGGCGAGGTCGAGGCCGAGTGACCGCTTGTTTCGGTTGACCCCGAGGAAGTAGCTGGCGTCGCCGCCCTCGTCGAACGGCGGCCCCCAGTCACGCACCTCGTCGCCCTGCGGCGGCTCGATCTTGACGATGTCGGCGCCGTGATCGCCGAGCAGCTGGGTGCAATACGGCCCGCCGAGGACGCGCGTGCAGTCGATGACCTTAAGGCCGGCGAGCGCGCCGCCTGACGGAGTGGCGTCGGCCACGGTGTCCTCCCTGGGGATTGCGTGCGATTATAACGGACGCGGATGGTCGCGCGCGGCGACCGGCGGGGCAAGGCTCTAGGCTGCCCTGGCGGTGCCGAACACGCGGTCGGCGAAGGCCGGGTAAACCTCGGCAATCTGCTCGGCCACCGGTCCGCGGATCAGCGCCAGGGTGGCGGCGTCCGGCACCGGGGTGGTCGGCACCGTATCCGGCAGGTCGTAGGCGAAACCGGTGTTCTCGGCGATCTCGTCGACCGTGTGCCCGGGATGCACGCTCTCCAGGGTGAACCGGGCGCGGGCCTTGTCGAAGGTGAACAGGCAGCGGTCGGTGATCATCTTGTAAGGCCCGCCGGGGCGATAGACGTTTGCCTCGGAGATGCCGGGCGCCGAGACGAAGTCGACCGTGTCGACCAAGGTGCGCACCGTGTGCTCCATCCGGAACAGGATCGCCCGCGGCACCACGTAGTACAAATAGGCTGAGCCGAACGAGCCGGGGAACCGGGCCTTCGGCCGGTCCGGGTCGCCGATCGACACCAGATTGATGTTGGCCTGGCCGTCGATCTGGGCGCCGCTCAGGAAGAACGCGTCGATCCGGCCCTGCCCGGCGCAGTCGAACAGCTCCTTGCCGCCGTCGGTGAAGAAGTTGTGGGCCTGCGATCCGAGCACCGACACCCGCAGGCCGCCGCCGGAGCGCGCCCGGCTCAGCAGCGCCGCCGCCCCCGGCACCGGGGACGAGGCGCCGACCGCGACGTGGCGCAGCCCGTCCAGCATCCCGGCGATGCTGGCGATCAGGATCTCCTCGGGACGAACCTCGGTCATTCGGCGGCCTCCCGGCCGATCACGGTTTCGCTCAGGTAGCGGGCGAACCCGTCTTCGGTGCGCGCCATCTCGGCGTAGCGCGCCAGATGGGCCTGGTCGGCCTCGTAGCGGCCGGGCAGCGCCTGCGGCCAGGCCCCCTGGGCAGCCTCGGCCATCGCCGTCACGTACAGCCCCGGAATGGTCCCCGGCGCGGTCAGCGGATCGGCGGTCAGGTCGCCGTCCACGACCTCCTCCACGGTCACCAGGCTGTCGCGGGCGGCGTGGGACATGAGCATGCATTCGCGCCGCACCCCGATCCATACATTGCCGTATCGGTCGCCCTTGGGCGCGTGGAACACCGCAAAATCCGGTCGCAGCGCCGGAATCGCCGCCACCGGGTCATTGTCACCGAACGGGTTGTCGATCACCCGCCAGTCCGGCCGCCGCGCCAGGATGTCGGAGCCGATGAGGCCGCGCATCACGCTGAACGGCGCGCCGCGCTCGGCGGCCTGCAGCCCGGCGTGGATCGCCGGACAGGTGGCGTCGAGCACGCGGATGCGGCGCTCCTTCACCGCGGCGGTGAAGCGCGGCGCCAGGCCATTCTCGCCCAGGGTCACCGCCGAGGTCTCGACCGTCGCCACGCAGCCGGCGCCGATCAGCAGGTCGCCGGCATACCCGAACACCGGCACCCCGATCAGGTGCAGATCCTTAACACCCTTTCGGATCACCGCCCGCCACAAGGCGTTGGCGCAGAACGAGTAGTCCGGGGCGATGGACACCTTGGCACCGTCCGGGATCCGCGCCGCCAGGGCTTCCACACTCGCCAGCAAGTCGGTCATGG
Organism: uncultured Thalassobaculum sp.; assembly: GCA_964396345.1. Classification (GTDB taxonomy): domain Bacteria; phylum Pseudomonadota; class Alphaproteobacteria; order Thalassobaculales; family Thalassobaculaceae; genus Thalassobaculum_A. Next base: position 3,355 of record CAYNFA010000302.1, on the reverse strand, counting down.
ATCGATCCTCCTGATAGCGGGCCGAATTCTGCGCGCCGGGTCGGCCGGCCGCAACCCGACTGGTCGCACCTACTGCCCGAAGCCTTCGACGGCGGCGGGGTAACTGTTGTAGGTCTGGGCTACGCACCAGCCCGCGTCGATCGGCAAGGTCACGCCGGTGATTGCCGCCGCCTGCTCGGACAGCAGGAACACGATGCCGTCGGCGATGTGCCGCGGGCGGACCAGGATCTTCAGCGCGCCAGAGTTGCGGATCGCCTCCGGGTCCCGGTGACCGCTGTCGATCCGGGCCTGGATCGCCGGCGTGATCGTGTAGGTCGGCGCCACCGCGTTCACCCGGATCCCGTGGACCCCGTACTCGCAGGCCAGGATCTCGGTCAGGTGCCGGACCGCCACCTTGCTGATGTTGTAGGCCGGGATCGGCATCGGCGCGAAGCTGTTGATGGAGGCGAGGTTGACGATGGCGCCGGCCTGCCTGGCCTTCATGCGCCGCGCCGCGGCAACGTTCACCGACCAGGTGCCGCGATAGTTCACGTCCATCACGCGGTCGGCCTCGGCGCGGTCGGTGCGCTCGGTGGTCATGGCGTTCTGCAGGATGCCGGCCGAGTGCACGATGGCTCCGACCGGGCCGATGCTGGTCTCGATGTCGTCGAACAGATCCTCGACCGCCTGGTCCTCGGCGACGTCGATGGTCCGCACGTACGCCGTTCCACCAGCCTTGCGCAGCTTGTCGGCCACGCCCTCGGCCGCGTCGGTGTTGCGGTCGGCCACCACGACGATCTCGCCGGCGGCCGCCAGCAGCTCTGCCGTTGCCTGTCCGATGCCGCTGCCGCCGCCGGTGACGACGGCGATCCTGCCCTTGCTCATGCGCTCGCTCCCTGGTTTCTCATGCCGGCCGCGCGCGCGGGCCGCGTTGCCACGATCTTGGCCCGCCAAGCCGGCGGCGGATAGCCGCGAAGCGCCCTGCCCGCGGCACCGGTGCCGCTACAGAACCGCATCGATCTCGCTGTCGGACAGCCCGGCCTCGCGCAGGATCTCACGACTCTGCTCACCGAGCCGCGGCTGGTGGTGGCGAACCGGAAGCGACTGGCGGTCGAACTGGAAGGCAGTGTCCGGCACCTCGATCGGCCCCTCGCTCGGATGCTCGAAGGGCCGGAAGAAGCCCAGCGCCGACAGCTGCGGGTCGGTCTTCAAATCCTCGAAGGTGTTCACCGGACCGCACGGGATCTCGGCGGCCCGCAGGGCCTCGAGCCACTCGGCCGTGGTGCGCTCGACAAGGGCGGCGCCGGCCAGGCCGTAGAGGGCGTCGATGTTCAGGGCCCGCTTGGCGATGCTCTCGAAGCGCGGCTCGCGAGCCCGCTCGGGCGTGCCGATCATCTCCCAGAACCGCAGCCACTGGCGGTCGGTGTACGGCAGCATGCAGATGTAGCCGTCGCGCGTGGCGTGCGGCTTGCGCTGCTTCGACAGGGCGCGTGCGTAGCCGGCCGGGCCTTCCGGCGGCCGGAAGGTGGCGCCGTACTGATGCTCCAGCAGGGTGTAGCCGACCATGCTCTCGAACATCGCGATCTCGACGTAGACGCCCTTGCCGGTGCGCAGACGCTGGACCATCGCGGCAACCAGCCCGGTGGCGGCAAGCAACGCGGCGCTCTTGTCGGCGACCACGGTCGGGGCGAGCATCGGCGCGCCGTCGCGCATCGTGAAGGTGCCCGCAAAGCCGGACTCGCCCTGGATCACGTCGTCGTAGGCGGGGCGGCGGCCGTACGGCCCGTCCTCGCGGTAGCCGTGCAGCCCGCCATAGACGATCCTGGGGTTGCGGGCCATCACGGTGTCGGGGTCGAAACCGAGGGCCGCCATCTTCTGCGGCCGCATGTTGTGGACGAGCGCGTCGGCGCCGTCGATCAGCCGCCACATCGCCGCCACCGCCGCCGGCTTCTTCAGGTCGAGAACCAGGCTCCGCTTGTTGCGGTTGGCGCCGAGGAAAACGGCCCCCATGCCCGGATTTCGGGACGGGCCGATCTGCCGCGTCGCGTCGCCCTCGGGCGGCTCGATCTTGATCACGTCGGCCCCGAGATCGCCGAGGATCTGGGTGGTGTAGGGCCCGTAGATGATCGACGTGACGTCAAGCACCCGGATCCCGGACAGTGGCAGGAACACCCCTCGCCCGCCGGTCAGCGGCGCTGGTCGAAACGGCGACCGACCAGGGCGGCGGCGATGTTGGTCTTCTGGATGTCGATGGCGCCGCCGGCGATGCCCCAGCCCCAGCCGTCGCGCAGTTTCTGCTCCATGCCGTATTCCTTGGCGTAGCCGTAGGCGCCCATCACCTGCAGCCCGGCGCCGGCGACGTCGCGCACCATCTCGTTGGCGAAGCACTTGGCGAGCGAGCTGTCGAGCACGCTCGGCAAGCCGTCCTCGGCGTTCTTGGCGGCCCGCCAGATCAGCAGGCGCGACGCTTCGACCCGCATCGCCATCTCGGCCAGCTTCATCTGCACCGCCTGGAACTCGACCAGAGTCTTGCCGAACGCCTTGCGCTCCTGGACGTAGGCGAGCGCCTGGTCGAGGGCCGCCTGGGCGATCGCCAGGCACATGGTGGCGTTGCCGCAACGCTCCAGGTCGAACGCCTCCATCAGCTGGCGAAAGCCACCGGCCGGCACGATCAGGTTGGCCTTCGGGACCCGCACGTCGTCGAAGAAGATGTCGGCCGACGGGATGCCGCGGAAGCCCATCAGCTTCTCGCGCTCGCCGAACGAGACGCCGGGCATGTCCTTCTCGACGTAGAGAGCCCCGATGCCCTTGGCCCCGGGCGCGTCCGACAGCTTGGTGTAGACCACGTAGGCGTCGGCGTGGCCGCCGCCCGAGCACCAGCGCTTCTGGCCGTTCAGGACGAAGTGGTCCCCGTCCTCGACGGCGCGGGTCTTCAGGTCGGTCAGGGCGGTTCCGGCGTCCGGCTCGGACATCGCGACGGCGCAGACCAGTTCCCCCGCGCACACCTTCGGCACCACGCGGCCAGCCAGTTCGGAACCGGCAAAATGCTCGACCGCCCGGATCGGCCCGACAGCGCTCTCGAAGATCGGGAAGGCCACGGCGGGCGAGACCTTCGCGAACTCCTCGAGCACGATCAGCGCCTCGAGGTTGCCGAGGCCGAGGCCGCCGTACTGCTCGGCGACGTTGATGCCAAGAAAGCCCATCTCGGCGTAGCGCTTGATCCATTCCCTTGGCAGCGCTTCGTCTTCCGCCTCCAGCCGCTTGGCGATCCCGGTCATCTCGCCGGTCGCGAACGCCCGCGCGGTATCGCGCAGCCGCTGCTGGTCGTCGGTCAGCCTGAAATCCACGGTATCTTCCTCCCGAACCAGAATGCGCC
>CAYNFA010000301.1:0-5621 GCA_964396345.1 uncultured Thalassobaculum sp. | reverse complement strand
TGGAATCCTTGCCGCTGATGAACTGGACGTCGTCGATCATCAGCACGTCGACCGAGCGAAACTGATCCTTGAACGCCACCGTGTCCTTGAACCGCAGGGCCCGGATGAACTGGTACATGAACTTCTCGGCGGACATGTAAAGCACGCGGCGCTGCGGGTGCTTCTCCCGCAGGTTCCAGGCGATGGCGTGCATCAGATGGGTCTTGCCGAGCCCGACCCCGCCGTACAGAAACAACGGATTGAACGGCACCGTCTCGCTCTCGGCCACCCGACGGGCGGCGGCAAAGGCAAGTTCGTTGGGCTTGCCGACCACGAAGTTCGCGAAGCTGAACCGAGGGTCGAGTGGCGCGCTCATCGCCTCGGTGGAGTCGGCGGCGCGAACCACCAGCGGGGCAGCCAACGAAGCCGGTCCGGCATCTGCGACCGCGACGTCGCCACCCGCAAGGTCAGGGCGGGGGGAGGACAGCCCGGCTTCCGACGCCACGGCCACACCAGACGACACCACGACCTCTACCGTTCGGACCCCGGATTCCTCGTCGGACCACAGAGCTCTCAGCCGGTCACCGTACTGGGTGGTCACCCGGTCACGGACGAACCGGGTCGGCACCGACAGGACCACGGCGTCGCCGTCCCGGCGGACCAGTGTCAGCGAGCGCAACCAGCTGCGGTAGACCGTCTCGCCGCACTCGGAGCGCAACCGGCCCCGGACTCGCGCCCAGCAGGCCGCGAGTTCGCCTCCGCCATCACGATCAAGCATTCCACGTGCCTCCCTCACGAAACCGGCCGATGCCCCGAGCCGCGCCACGTTGGATTTGCACGTCCCCCATTTGGCTCACTGAGCCCCGACTCGCCGTCACGTTTCATCCTCGCGTTTCCCAGGCTTTCGCCCGCGTCTGCCGCCAGGTCTGGAGGCCCGACCCTTACCCCCCGGTCGGTCGAGCCCGCAAAGCTCTCTCAATCGAGGCGGTCATCACCACCTCGCCCCGTCTGTCCCGGCACTTTTGTCACAAAGCACCGAGGCTAAGACGTCGTCCAGACCATCCCATGATTTCGCGCGAACTTTACCTTCGATTACTGCCTTTTTCCTTTACGGTTTGCAGTAACCGGCGGTCCGCGTCGAGGTCGGTAAATTACTCGCCGACCCCTGCCGACGCAACCGACTCGCTCGCCAGATGACAAAATTTTTTCGATTGCGGGCTCCGAATCCCGAGTTGACTTACCCAGACGAAACTTGATTCAACGCTTTGCATCGCGATGTTGAACCGTTGTCACGCGAAACCCCTCAACATGAGGTGTGCGCCGTAAAGCTGTTCGAATACAGCGGCTTAAGCGATGTCATAGAATTGTAGCACTCGGGCACGCGAAAAGGCCGCCGGAAGCCGGCGGCCTTCGCATCCCAGTCGGTCGGCGGCGCGAGGCCGCCGGATCTCAGGCGCCGAGCGCCTTGATCCGCGCGTTCAGGCGCGACAGCTTGCGGGCCACGGTGTTGCGGTGCAGGACGCCCTTGGACACCCCACGATGCATCTCCGGCTGCGCCTCCAGGAAGGCCGACTTCGCGGCGGTCTCGTCGCCCGTCGCGATGGCCTTCTCGACCTTCTTCACGAAGGTCCGGATGCGCGAGACCCGCGCGTGATTGATTTCGAAGCGATGCGCATTGCGACGAATGCGCTTCTTAGCCGACTTGTGATGCGCCATGGTGTCTCTCGAATGGCCGGCGATACGCGGAAGGCGCGCCTTATAACCTTGCGCCCCGACCGCGTCAACCGTGGTGGGTGGCCCGGCGCCGGATGATCCCGGCTTCCGGAGGCGAACGACGTTTCAGCGGTGCTTGAAGGCAGGCTGGCGCTTCTCGACGAACGCCGCCATGCCCTCCTTCTGGTCCTCGGTGGCGAACGTCGAGTGGAACAGCCGGCGCTCGAAGCGCACGCCCTCGTTCAGCGTGGTCTCGTAGGCCCGGTTGACCGATTCCTTGGCCATCATGACGATCGGGCGGGACATGTCGGCGATCCGCTCGGCCACCTTGATGACCTCGTCCATCAGTTCGGCGGCCGGCACGACCCGGCTGACCAGGCCGGCCCGCTCGGCCTCCTGGGCGTCCATCATCCGGCCGGTCAGGCACATGTCCATGGCCTTCGACTTGCCGACGAACCGGGTCAGTCGCTGGGTCCCGCCGGAGCCGGGAATGGTGCCGATGGTGATCTCGGGCTGGCCGAACTTGGCGGTGTCGGCGGCGATGATGAAATCGCACATCATGGCGAGCTCGCAGCCGCCGCCGAGCGCGTAGCCGGCGACCGCGGCGATCACCGGCTTGCGGATCCGGGTGATGTGCTCCCAGCGCGCCGTGATGAAGTCCTCCTGGTAGACGTCCATGTAGGACTGCGACTGCATCTCCTTGATGTCGGCGCCGGCGGCGAACGCCTTCTCGCTGCCGGTCAGGATCACGCAGCCGACCGCCTCATCGGCTTCAAGCTCGTCGAGGCCGCGGGCCAGATCGTCCATCAGGGTCGACGACAAGGCGTTCAGCGCTTTCGGCCGGTTCAGCGTGATCACGCCGACCTTGCCGCGGCGGTCGACCAGGATCGTCTCGTAAGCCATCGTTGCTGCTCCCTTCCAGAGCCGCCGGAGGCGGCCGGAACTACGGATCATGCGGTTTCAGCGCGGCGCGAGTTCGAAGCGGACCACCAGCCCGTCGCCCTCGACCACCGTATCCAACGTCAGAACCTCACCTTCGCGCGTCCAGCGGCCGGTGCCGTCGGGCGCCCAGCCGAGCTGCGGAAGCGTCTCGGAATAGAAGGCACGCACGGCCGGCATGCGCACCCCGCCCTCGGCGAAGGCGACCACGATGCGGCCGGCCGCGGCGTCGAAACTCACGCTGGCGGCCGGGACGTTGGTCAGCCCCGGCATCAGCGGAAGGTCCTCGAAACCGTCGACGAAGGCGTCGGCCCGGGCGGGCCCGTACGCCGTCCCCCACAGCAGGCCGGCCCCGATGAGAAGAGGTCCGACGAGACGCGCGAGAAGCCTGTGCGGCGTGCTCATGGCCCGGGGCTTCTACATCACCGCTGACAGGACGGACAATAGAAAGTCGACCGCCCGGTCTGGACGATCCGCCGAACCGTGCCCCGGCAGGCCTGGCCAGGGCAGGCGTCACCCTCGCGGTCGTAGACCCGAAAGGCGTGCTGGAAGTAGCCAAGTTCGCCGGAAGCCTGGCGGTGGTCGCGCAGCGACGAACCGCCGGCGGCGATGGCGTCGGTCAGGACCGCGCCGATCGCCTCGACCAGGCCCCGGGCGCGGGCGCCGCGCACGTTCAGGGCCAGCCGCTTCGGCGCGATCCCGGCGCGGTGCAGGGCCTCGCACGCGTAGATGTTGCCGATCCCGGCCACCACACGCTGATCCAGCAGCGCCGCCTTGATGGGGCTGTGGCGGCCGGCGAGCGCGGCCTCCAGGGTGTCGGCGGAGAACGCGTTGCCGAGCGGCTCCGGGCCGATGCCGGCGAGCAGGCGGTGGTTCTCGACGTCGGCGGTCGGCCAGAGATCCATCATCCCGAAGCGGCGGGCGTCGTTGAACCGCAACCACCAGCCGTCGTCGGTGCGCGCCAGCACGTGGTCATGGGTTCCAGGCACCGGATCGCCGTCGTTGGACAGCAGCATTCGCCCCGACATGCCGAGGTGAATAAGCCAGCTGTTGGCGTCGTCCAGGTCGACCAGGATGTACTTGGCGCGGCGCCTGAGGCCGATCACGCGACGGCCGGTCAGGCGGCGCGCGAAATCCGTCGGCAACGGCCAGCGCAGGTCCGGCCGACGGGCCTCGACGTGGGCGAGGACACGGCCCTCGAGGCACGGCTGGAGGCCGCGCATCACCGTCTCGACTTCGGGCAACTCGGGCATGCGCGGACGGTATCGCTTGATTCGCCGGCCGCCAAGCGACTTGATAGTCGCCGACCGGGCCCCGAAATGCCGGGACGATCTCGCTGACGATCCCGCCGGGCCGCCGCAGAAGGACCGCCATGACCGACGATCGCAAGATCCGCGACGGCCTGACCGATTTCGGCTTCTCGGAGGTGCCCGTCGCCGAAAAGGCCCGGCGGGTCCGCGGCGTGTTCGACTCGGTCGCCGGCAGCTACGACCGCATGAACGACCTGATGAGCCTGGGCGTCCACCGGCTCTGGAAGGATTCCCTGATGGACTGGCTGCTGCCGCGCCCGTCGCAGCGGCTGCTCGACGTGGCCGGCGGCACCGGCGACATCGCCCAGCGCTGGCGCAAGCGCGGCGGCGGGCCGGTGACGGTGTGCGACATCAACGCCGAGATGATCGGCGTCGGCCGCGACCGGCTGGAACAGGGCGGCGGCGACCCGGGTGTCGCCTGGGTGGTCGGCGACGCCGAGCGACTGCCGGTCGCCGACCGCTCGGTCGAGCGGGTGACCATCGCCTTCGGCCTGCGCAACGTCACCCGGATCGACTTGGCGCTGGCCGAGATGCGCCGGGTGCTCAAGCCCGGCGGCCGATTCCTGTGCCTGGAATTCTCCAAACCGACCCAGCCCTGGCTCGACCCTGTCTACGACGCCTATTCGTTCCGGGTGCTGCCCTGGCTCGGGCGGGTGGTGGCGCGCGACGAGGCGGCCTACCAGTACCTGGCCGAAAGCATCCGGCGGTTCCCCGACCAGCAGGACCTCGCCGAGCGCATGCGCCTGGTCGGCTTCGACAAGGTCGCCTGGCGCAACCTCTCGGCCGGAATCGCCGCCATCCATTCCGGCTGGCGGCTCTGACCATGGCCGACTGACCCCATGATCCGGGCGCTGCGCAACCTGTTCCGGCTGGTCCGGATCGCCTGGATCATGGCGCGCCACGGGGTGCTGGAACCGCTCGAGACGGTTGCCGAGGCGCCGGCGCTGGCGGTGTCGGCCCGCCTTGCGCGTCGGCTGCGGGACAAGCGGGTCTCCGGCCGCTGGGGCCAGCGCCTGGCCCACGCCCTGGTGGCGCTTGGGCCGAGCTTCATCAAGCTCGGCCAATCGATGGCGACCCGCGCCGACCTGATCGGCGAGCAGGCTTCGGCCGACCTGACGATGCTGCAGGACCGCCTGCCACCGTTCGATCCGGCGATCGCGCGCGCCGTGCTGGAACACGAACTGGGGGCGCCGGTCGGCGAGCGGTTCGCGCGGTTCGACGCGACCCCGGTGGCCGCCGCGTCGATCGCCCAGGTGCACCGGGCGCGCACCTCCGACGGCCGCGAGGTCGCGGTCAAGATCCTGCGCCCCGGGATCGAGGCGGCGGTGGCGCGCGACCTTGACCTGTTCGCGTGGATCGCCGAGACCGTGGAGAGCCGGCTGCCCTGGACCGAGCGGCTGCGGCCGATCGAAACCGTGCGGGTGTTCCGGGAGACCGTCGAGATCGAGATGGACCTGCGGTTCGAGGCCGCCGCCGCCACCGAACTCGCCGAGAATTTCCAGGGCGACGATTACTTCCGGGTGGCCGAGGTCGACTGGTCGCGCACCACCAGGCGGGTGATGACCTGCGCCTGGATCGACGGCTGCCGGATCGACGACACCGCCGCCCTCGCCGCCGCCGGGCTCGACCCGACCGACCTGCTCTCGAAGGCAGCCGGGATCTTCTTCTACCAGGTGTTCC
>CAYNFA010000300.1:0-5626 GCA_964396345.1 uncultured Thalassobaculum sp. | reverse complement strand
TCCCGCCCGCGGCGGCCCGGTCCGGAATGACGGCAAGAGAGGGCCGCCGCCGCCGCGACCTTCGAGTGGGGCGACCCCGGGGCCGACCCCACCCCCGTCGTCTTCCGGACGGACGCGCCGCCCCGGCGCGGCCGAGCCGGAACCCACGCGGCGACGGGCACAGGCCGCTGCAGATGCGGTGCGTCGGGTGGGTTCCGGCTCCGTCCCGCCCGCGGCGGCCCGGTCCGGAATGACGGCAAGAGAGGGGGCGCCGCCGCCAGGGCGAGCTGCGATCGCGGTGTCGGCCAAAGTCCAGCTCAGGAGGTGCCCGCCGCGCGGCGGCGGCCGCGAAGGGCCATCAGTCGAGCGGCCAGATCGGCCGGCGCAGCTTCTTGAACGGCCTCGCGCGGACGTCCGGCGAGCACAGCGCCCCAGTGTCGCAGACCAGCACCTCGTCGGCGAGCGGCTGGTAAGCGGCGCGGAAGTGCTGCATCGATTTCAGCGCCACCGTCGCCATCGCCGCCGGGTCGATGCCGGCGTGAAGGAACTGCTGGCGGTCGGTGATCTGCATGGCGTTGGTGACGATCAGCACGCGCACGCCGGCGACCCGCAGCACGCCGGTCGGCCCGAACGACTTGGCGATGCCGCGCCACATCGGCCCGTCGCACACGAAGCGGCCGTCGGTCAGGCGTTCGACCACGCCGGTCAGGCTCAGCGGGCCGCCGCCGAAGCGCCGGTCGACCTTGCCGCCGACCGACACCGTCACCGTCGCGCCCTCGCCGGCGGCGTGCAGCGCCGCCGCCGCGGCACCGTCGACCATGGCGCCGAAGCAGGCGTTCCCGAGGCCGCCGTCGAGCATGGCGCGCAGCAGCTCGGTGGCGTCGCCGTAGGCGCCGCCGCCGGGGTTGTCGGCGTAGTCGGCGATCACCAGCGGCCTGGTGGCGCCCTTCTCGTGGGCCTTGGCGCGGGACGCCGCGTCGTCGGGCGTGAGGTAGACGTTGCCCTCGTGCTCGCGGGTCTCCCAGCAGAAGTCCATCAGGTCCTCGGCGACGCCGCGCGCCGTCGCCTCGGCGCCGTCAACGCGGCTGTCGTAGGTCACCGCCACGCTCGGCCCCATGAAGGCGATGTCGGCGCTGGAGAAGCCGACGCAGACCAACGTGGTGAGGATGCCGGGGCGGGCCTCGGCGGCGGCGGCGCGGGACAGCGCCTCCAGCATCGGCCCGGCATCGGTGCGGCCCTGGTCGAGGCCCTCGGCTTGGTCGCGGCGCGCGATCGCCACGCGCGGCCGGGTGCGGCCGGCCATGGCGTCGCCGATCAGCCGGGCGCAGCGCTCGCCGGTCTCGGCCATGTCGATGTGCGGGTAGGTGCGGTACGGGCAGATCGCGTCGGCCAGCTCGGCCATGCGGTCGGAGACGTTGGCGTGCAGGTCGAGGGTGATGCCGATCGGCACGTCGCGGCCGACCACCTCGCGCACCGCCGCCAGCAGCGCGCCCTCGGCGTCGTCGTCGAGCTCGCTCACCATGGCGCCGTGCAGCGCCAGAAGCACGCCGTCGAGCGGCAGGGCGGCGGCGGCGGCGCGGGCGATCCCCAGGCCGAAGCGGTCCCACGCCTCGGCGGTGACCGGGCCGGCCGGGGTGGCGATCGCCGCCACCGACGGCAGCACGGTCCAGCCCTCGGCCTCGGCGACCGCCAGGAAGCCGGCGGTCTCGCTGTTGGTGCCGCGCAGCGCCGACACCATCGCCTCGCCCTCGTGCACCAGCACCCGAGCGAACGCCTCGACGCCGGTCGGCTGGACGCTGAAGGTGTTGGTCTCGTGCATGAACTGGCCGATCAGGACGCGCGGCGGTGCCATGGGGATCTCTCTCGGTTGCGGTGCCGAGGGTATTCAGCGCCCCGATACCGGCGAGCGTCAACGCCCACCGCCCCAGGTGAACGCGACCTCGGGACGGCGCCTCAGAGGATCCGCTTGATCTCCGAGTAGGCGCCGCTGGTGCGCAGCGTGACGGTGACGTCGGCGGCGCCGCGGTTGCGCCAGAACCAGCCGTGGCTGCCGTCGAACGCGGCTTCCAGAACGCCCTGCTCACCCTTGGAGGCGCGGCCCTTCTCGTAGCTGGTGGACTTCTCGCCGGCGTCGCCGTGCAGGTCGAAATTCACGGCCCCGCCGGCGACCGTCCAGGCGAAGTCGACCGTCGCGCCCTTCTTCATCACCAGCTTGATCTCGCTGCCCTGGCCCGGCTTCAGCGTGACGGTGGTCTCGTCGGCGCGCGCGGCGGGCTTGGTCTCGGCCACCGCCCGGCCGACCAGGAACGCCGAGACCAGCCGGTCGAGCAGGCCCGGCTCGGCGAGGTCGGCCTTGTCGCGCTCGGCCTCGTCGGCGAGCTGCTGCTTGATCTCGCCCATCTCGGCCAGCCCCAGGGCCCGGCCGATTCCGGTCGGGTCTATGCCGTATTCCGCCGGCAGGACGACGGTCACGAGGATCAGGGCGGCGGCGACGATGGCGATGATCGTCGACCGCAGCAATTGCGCCGAGGTCGGCAGCTCGCCCTGGCTCGGCGCTTGCGGGTTGACCATGTCTCTCTCCTGTCTGGTGGTTTACGAGACCGCGTAGCCGGCCAGCTGATACCCGACCAGCACGAACCCGGCGGTCATCACGACGACGTTGGCGGTGTAGGCGTGGCGCCCGAAGCTCGCGGTACGCCGCCAGTAGCCCATGGCGATCAGGATCACCGACAGCGCCAGCAGCTGGCCGATCTCGACCCCGACGTTGAACGCCAGGATGTTCGCGATCAGGCCGTCGGGCGCGATGTCGTACTCGATCAGCTTGCTCGACAGGCCGAAGCCGTGGAACAGGCCGAAGATCAGCGTGGCCGCCCGGGTGTCCGGCTGCACGCCGAACCAGCGCCGGAACGCGCCCATATTGTCGAGCGACTTGTAGACGATCGAGAAGCCGATGATGGCGTCGATGATGTAGCTGTTGATCCCGACGTTGAAAATGACCCCGAACAGCATCGTCGTCGAATGCCCGAGCGCGAACAGGCTGACGTACAGGGCGACGTGCTGCAGCCGGTAGAGGAAGAAGATGACGCCGAACAGGAACAGGATGTGATCGTAGCCGGTCACCATGTGCTTGGCGCCGAGATACGCGAACGGGATCAGGTGAACCCCGCTGATCTCCTGGATATAGCCCTTGTCGCCGACCGTGACGGCGTGGGCGAGCGCGTCGCCCGGCCAGGCCGTGGCGACGGCGGCCACCACCGCCAGCAGGCCGGGGACCAGCAGGCCGGGGACCAGCAGGCCGGGGACCAGCAGGCCGGGGACCAGCGTCGCGGCCGACCACGGCCACGCCCTGTCGGCATTCCGGCGCGTCATGGTGTCTCCTCGCAGCGTCCTGATCCGCCTGCCGATGCGCGGCCGCAAACCTCGACTTGACCCTATCCACCTGGAGGGGATAGGGTCAAGTCATGTCGGGCGAGCACCTGCACCAGACGCACCCCGAGGTCGTCAAGCGCCTGAAGCGCGCCGACGGCCACCTGCGCGGTGTGATCGAGATGATCGAGGCCGGCCGGACCTGCCTGGACATCGCCCAGCAGCTGCACGCCGTCGAGAAGGCCATCGCCCAGGCCAAGCGCACGCTGATCCAGGATCACCTCGATCACTGCCTGGAAGAGGTCGTCGGGCCGATGGCGCGGGACCAGCGCCGGGCGATCGACGACTACAAGGAAATCACCAGGTACCTCTGACGCCCGGTACCTCTGGCGCCCGGTACCTCTGACTACCGGCGGCCGAAGCGGGGATGCGCATGGTCGGGATACTCCGCAACCGCACCTACCGGCACCTCTTCCTGGCGCAGGTCATCGCGCTGCTCGGCACCGGCCTCGCCACCGTGGCGCTGGGCCTGCTGGCCTACGAGCTGGCTGGGGCCGAGGCCGTGGTGGTGCTCGGCACCGCGCTCGCCGTCAAGATGATCGCCTATGTCGGCGTGGCCCCGGTCGCCGCCGCGTTCGCCGAGCGGCTGCCGCGCCGGCGCCTGCTGGTCTGCCTCGACCTGGTGCGCGCGGCGATCGCCCTGTCGCTGCCGTTCGTCACCGAGATCTGGCAGGTCTACGTGCTGATCTTCGTGCTGCAGTCCGCCTCCGCCGGATTCACCCCGACCTTCCAGGCGACGATCCCCGACATCCTGCCGGACGAGGCCGAGTACACCCGCGCGCTGTCGCTGTCCCGCCTCGCCTACGATTTGGAAAGCCTGCTCAGCCCGGCGCTGGCCGCCGCCCTGCTGACGGTGGTGAGCTTCCACGCGCTGTTCGCCGGCACCGTGGTCGGCTTCCTGGCCTCGGCCGCCCTGGTGGTGTCGGTGCGGCTGCCGAGCCCCCGGCCGACCGAACCCCGCGGCGTCTACGACCGGACCACGCGGGGTCTGCGGATCTATTTGGCGACGCCGCGCCTGCGCGGGCTGCTGGCGCTGAACATGGCGGTGGCCGCCGGCGGCGCCATGGTGATCGTCAACACCGTGGTGATGGTCCAGTCCGGCCTAGGGCTGTCGCAGCAATCGACCGCGCAGGCGCTGGCGGCCTTCGGCGCCGGCTCGATGATCGCGGCGGTCATCCTGCCGCGCCTGCTGGAGGCGGTGTCCGACCGGGCGGCCATGCTGGGCGGCGGCGTCCTGCTGGCGGCCGGACTGCTGGCCGGGGCGCTGCTGGCAGGCGGCGGGCTCGCGGTGGGGGGGCTCGCCCCCGGCTACGGCGCGCTGCTGGCGCTCTGGCTGCTGCTCGGCCTCGGCTATTCGACGGCCCAGACCCCGTCGGGCCGCCTGCTGCGGCGGTCGGCGCACCCGGAGGACCGCCCGGCCCTGTTCGCGGCGCAGTTCGCGCTGTCGCACGCCTGCTGGCTGCTCGCCTACCCGGCGGCGGGCTGGCTCGGCGCCGAGATCGGCATGGCCTCGACCTTCGCGGCGCTGGCGGTTCTGGCGGCAGCGTCCGTGGCGACCGCCGCGATGCTGTGGCCGGGGCACGATCCCGAGGCGATCGAGCACGCCCACCCGCACCTGCCGCCCGGCCACCCGCACCTCGCCGGCTCGGCCGGCCTCGGCGACGTCCCACGCCACACCCACGCCTACGTGATCGACAGCCACCACCCCGACTGGCCGCAGCGGGCGTAGCCCCCCTGCCCCCCGCCCGCCGCCCGCTGCCCGCCGGGGATCCGGCGGCGGTTGCCGGGTTGACGCGGCGGGGCTAGAACCGACTCCACCAGCCGCCGGAGCGACCGCCGCATGGCCAGCGTGGAAATTCCCAACGTCCTGCGCCGCACCGACGCGAGCGGCCCGGCCGCCCCGCTGGTGTTCGACAGCCCGCATTCCGGCCTGCACTACCCCGCCGATTTCCACCCGGCGATCCCGCTGGCGCAGTGCGAGCGGGTGGCGGACTGGCACGTCGAGGCGCTGTTCGACGCGGCACCCGCGCACGGCGCCATCCTGGTCGAGGCGCTGTTCCGGCGCGCCTACATCGACCCCAACCGCAGCGACCGCGACCTCGACCTGTCCATGGTCGAGGCCGGCTGGCCCGGCCCGGTCGAGGTCAGCGCCAAGACCGACCGCGGCGCCTCGCTGATCTGGAAGGCGATCGACGGCGAGACCGCGATCTACGACCGCCCG
>CAYNFA010000299.1:0-5634 GCA_964396345.1 uncultured Thalassobaculum sp. | reverse complement strand
TGCCGTAGTACTCCTCCAGCAGCCGTGACAGCGCCCGCACGGTGCCGCCGGGGAAGATCGCCAGGGCGTAGCCGATCGCCTCCAGCGCGGCGGCGTCGAGCAGCGGGGTCCGCCCACCCTCCACCATGTTGGCCAGCAGCGGGACCCGGCCGCCGAAGCGGGCGACGATGCCGTCCATCTCGATACGGTCGCGCGGCGCCTCCACGAACAGCACGTCGGCACCCGCCTCGAGATACAGCTCGGCTCGGTCCAGGGCCGGGCCGTAGCCCTCGACGGCGATCGCGTCGGTGCGGGCGACGATCAGGAAATCCTCGGCCCTGCGGGCATCGACCGCGGCCTTGACCTTGCCCGCCATCTCGGCCGCCGGCACCAGCGACTTGCCGGCGAGGTGGCCGCAGCGCTTCGGCATCGCCTGGTCCTCGAGCTGGATGGCCTGGGCGCCGGCGCGCTCGAACGCGCGCACCGTGCGCGTCACGTTCAGCGCGTTGCCGAAGCCGGTGTCGCCGTCGACGATCACCGGCGCCGCCACCCGGTCGCAGATAGCCGTCAGGGTGTCCGCGACCTCGGTCATGCCGAGCAAGCCGATGTCCGGGACGCCATAGCGGGTGTAGGCGATCGAGGCGCCCGACAGGTACAGCGCGCCGAAGCCGGCGCGGCTCGCGATCAGCGCCGACAGGGCGTCGTAGACCCCGGGCGCGACCACGAAGCCGCCGGCGGCGAGCTGGGCCCTGAGCGGTGGGGTAGCGAGCGATGGGGTGGTGAGCGGTGCTGTCTCGACGCTCATCTCGAGGATCCTCCTGCCGTGGCGGTGCGACGGTAGCGTCTGGCGGTCGGCTTGGGCAGGGGCAGCGGCCGCGCGGTCACTCGACGGCGTAGCGCTTCTCGAGCGCGTCGTAGGTCGCCTTGTCGACCAGGCGCTGGCGTTCCTCGAACCCGGCCAGCCGGTCCTTGACGGCGTCCAGGCCGCCGTCGCGCTTGAGCGCGCCCAGCACCTCGCTCATGGCGCGCATGGCGGCCTGCAACGGGGTGTTGGCGTACAGCACGATCGAGAATCCGAGCGCCGCCAGTTCGGCCTGCGGCAGCAGCGGGGTGCGGCCACCGACCACCAGGTTGGCGACCTGCGGCACCCTTAGACGCGCGGTGACCGCCCGCATCTCGTCGGGCGAGGTCGGGGCCTCCACGAAGGTGACGTCGGCGCCAGCCTCGATGTAGCGTTCGGCGCGCTCGATGGCCGCGTCGAGCCCCTCGATGGCGCGGGCGTCGGTGCGGGCGATGACCAGCAGGTTGGCGTCCTCGCGGGCGTCGACCGCCGCCTTGATCTTGGACACCATCTCGGCCGCCGGGATCACCCCCTTGCCGTCGAAATGGCCGCATTTCTTCGGGAACACCTGATCCTCGATCTGCACCGCCGCGGCGCCGGCGCGCTCCAGCAGGCGCACGGTGCGGCGGGTGTTCACGGCGTTGCCGAAGCCGGTGTCGATGTCGACGATCAGCGGCAGCGAGCAGATCTCGGCGATCGCCTCGGTGGTCTGCACGATCTCGGTGAGGGTCACCAGGCCGATGTCGGGCACGCCGAGCAGGGTGTTGGCGACGCCGGCGCCGGTGACGTAGGCCACCTCGAAGCCGGCATCCTCGATCACCCGGGCGGTCAGCGCGTTGGCCGCCCCCGGAACCAGCAGGGCGCGGCGCTCGTCGACGGCCGCGCGCAGCCATCGCCGACGGTCTGACACGCGGTCGCCCGAGGGCCTGTCGAACGCCATGCTGCACTCCCGCTTCGATTTTGACGGCACTAAACGACGAGACCTCCGCCCTAGTCAACTGTTGACAATCCTTCCAGGCGCGGAGGACCATCCAGCCTCCCCAAGCCACCGGATCGCGCCCGCGCGGGAAGGAGAGCCGTGAGCCACGGAACCGCCCTCTGCCGCATGCTGTCGACCAGCGGAATCCTCGGCTACGGCTTCCCCGAGGCGTCCCTGGACCTCGGCATGACGCGCGGCGTCCACATGCTGGGGGTCGACGGCGGCAGCACCGATCCGGGGCCGCACTACCTCGGCTCCGGCAAGACCCTGAACTCGCACCGCGCCATGCGCCGCGACCTGCGCCTGATGCTGCGGGCCGCCCGACGGCACGGCGTGCCGATGGTGATCGGCACCTGCGGCGGCGCCGGCGGCACCCCGCATCTGGCCGCCACCGCCGACATCGTGCGGGCGCTCGCCGCCGAGGACGGGTTCCACTTCCGGATGGCCACCATCGAGGCCGAGCAGGATCCTGCGTCGCTGAAGCGCGCCCACGCCGACGGCCGCATGGCTCGGCTGCCCGGCGGCCCGGCGCCGGACCCGGCCGCCCTCGACCGTTCGGCGCGGGTGGTGGCCATGATGGGGCCGGAGCCGATTGCCGCCGCCCTCGACGGCGGCGCCGAGGTCGTGCTGGCCGGCCGGTCGAGCGACCCCGCCCCCTGGGCGGCCATGGCGATGCGCGCCGGGCTGCCGCCGGCGCCGGCCTGGTACGCCGGCAAGATGCTGGAGTGCGGCGCCACCCCGGCGGTGCCGAAGGGGCACGACTGCCTGGTCGTCGAGGTCGGCCCGGACGGGGTGACCCTGGAACCGGCCGCGCCGGAGCGCCGCTGCACCCCGTCCTCGGTCGCCAACCACAGCCTCCACGAGAACCCGAGCCCGTGCATCCACATCGAGCCCGGCGGCATCCTGGACACCACCGACTGCCGGTTTGACGCGATCTCGGACCGCGCCGTCCGGGTCTCCGGGATGACCTGGAACCCGCAGCCCTACACGGTGAAGCTGGAGGGAGCCGAACTGGCCGGCTACCGCGCGATCAGCGTGTGCGGCACCCGCGACCCGCTGCTGATCGCCACCCTGGACGACTTCCTGGCCCGGGTCCGCGACGCCGTCGCCACCAAGGCCGCCGCCCTCGGGGTCGAGCCCGACGGCTACCGCCTGATCATCCGGCGCTACGGCGTCGATGGCGTGATGGGCGCGTCCGAGCCGCGCCGCGACGCCCGGCCGCACGAGGTCGGCTTCGTCATCGAGGTGGTGGCGCCCGACCAGGACAGCGCCGACGCGGTGCTGGCGCTGGCCCGGGTCACCATGCTGCACACCGACTTCCCGGGCCGGCTCTGCCGCGAGGGCAACATGGCCTTCCCGTACTCGCCGTCGGACGTCGCCTGCGGGCCGGTGTACCGGTTCTCGGTGTTCCAGACCATGACGGTCGACGACCCGCTGGCGCCGTTCCCGATCCATTTCGAGGATGTGTGATGGCGGCGATCCGCGACATCGCGAAGGTCTGCAAGAGCAAGAACGCCGGCCCGTTCGAACTGACCATCGACGTGGTGTTCGAGACCCGCGCCCAGTACGACGCCGTGGCCGCGACCGGCGTGCTCGGGCCGGAGCTGATCGCCCGGCTGTACAAGGTGGCTCCGTCGGATGTGCTGTTCACCCCCTACCCCGCCGGCCTCGCCTTCAAGGCGACCATCCCGCGGGCGATCCCGGCCGGCGACCTCGGCGACACCGACGTCTACGGCTGCCAGCAGCACGCCCCGCTGCTCGACGTCGACATCCCGGTCAACCAGTGGCCGACCGGAGAGCCGTGACGAGGCGGCGGGTGGGTCCCGGCTCCGTCCCGCCGCCGGCGGTCCGGTCCGGGATGACGGCAAAGGAAGAGGGCAAGGCCGCGAAGCGCCCTATCGGCGCCTCTGCCCACCCCCATGGTCGTCATCCCGGGCGCCGCGCAGCGGTGACCCGGGACCCACCCGCCGCTCCGTCGGCGGCAAGGTCGGCGCGGCCGCTCGCCCTCCTCATCATTACCCCGGACGGAACGCCCGCGGGGCGGGCCGATCCGGGCCCACCGGCGGCGCGAGCGGGGTCCGGACTGACGCGGGACGGTCGGTGACGCCCGCCCGGCGACCCTCAGGCGACGTCGGCGGTCCGTGCCTGCTCGGCGGCTCTGGTCGGCCATGTACGGCAAAGGAAGAGGGCCCGCTCACCGGCGTGATGATTCTGGCGGCGGGACGGCTGCCCGGGCCGCTCCCCCTCCTCGTCGTCACCCCGGACGGAACGCCCGCGGGGCGGGCCGATCCGGGGCCCACCGGCGGCGCGAGCGGGGTCCGGACTGACGCGGGACGGCCGGGGACCCCCGCGGCCCGACCCTCAGGCGACGTCGGCGGTCCGTGCCTGCTCGGCGGCACTCTGGTCGGCCATGTGATGCTCCAGGCTGGCCCGGCTGCTCTGGATGTGCGCCCGCATCGCCGCCTCGGCGGCGTCCGGGTCGCGGGCCTCCAGCGCCGCCAGCACCCGGCGATGCTCCTCGAGCGCCTGGGCCGGCCGCCCGGGCCGGGTGCTGAGGCGCTGCCGGTACAGCCGCAGCAGCGAGTACAACTCCTCGTCCAGCATCTGGACCAGCCGGGAATTGCCGCTGGCGCGCACGATCCGGTAGTGGAAGTCGAGGTCGCCGCCCCCCTGGAAATAGCCGCGGCCGCTGACGATCGCCTCGTCGCGGGCGTGCTGGTCCAGCATCTTCTGCAGCTTCTTCAGCTCGCTCGGCTTGATGCGGGTCGCCGCCAGCCGGCAGGCCATGCCCTCCAGGCTCTCGCGGATCACCAGCAGGTCGATCAGTTCGTCGTTGCGCAGCGAGATCACCCGCGCACCCTGGTTGGCGACACGCTCCACCAGGTTGCGGCCCTCCAGCCGGCCGATCGCTTCGCGCAGCGGACCCCGGCTGATGCCGAAGCGCTTGGCCAAAGTGGTCTCGCTGAGGCGCTCGCCGGGTTTGAGCTCGCCGCTCATGATGGCGTGCTCCAGGCGCTCGAACGCCATCGACGAGAGATTGGCGGAGACCAGGGGCTGCGAGTAGTCGGGGTTCGCCACGTGTCGGTTTCCTCGGTGCGTCGTGGGCTCGTTGGGCGCCGACCGTCAGGCGCCGCCGACCCCATCGGTTCTCATGTGCCCGGCGACCTCGCCAAGCGTGGCCTGCCAGAGGCCGTCGAAGCCGGCGATCCGGTCCAGCGCCTGGTTCAGGTAGCGTATGCGATGCGGCATGCCGAACAGCCACGGGTGCAGGCCGAGCCCGAAATACCGGCCGGATTGGGCTCCCTCGGCGTGCAGCACCGACAGCGCCTCCGCCACCAGGTCGGGGTACCGGTGAGTGAAGACGCGGCGGTGCCACAGCAACTGTACATCGTCCCATTCCGCCTGGCACGGGATCGAGACGATGCCGGGTTCGGTGGTCATCCGATAGGGCTGGTCGTCGTTCGGCCAGTCGGCGACGTACTCCAGTCCGGCCTCGGCCAGCAGCCGGGGAGTGCGCGCGCTCTCGCCGAAATCCTGACCGACCCAGCCGCGCGGCCGGCTGCCGGTGGCCGCCTCGACCGCCGCGATCGAGCCCGCGATCAGGGCGCGCTCCTCCTGCTCGCCAAGGCGGGCCGTGATCATGCGGGTGGCGTGGGTGCCGTGGGCCGCGAACTCCCAGCCGCGCCGCCGGCACTCCTCGATCAGGTACGGGTAGCGTTCGCAGGCGCCGAGGTTGACGGCGACGGTCGGCCGGATGCCATGGCGGTCCAGGGCGTCGAACACCCGGAAGATACCGACCCGGTTGCCGTACTCGCGGATCGTGTAGGTCCGGTAG
>CAYNFA010000298.1:0-5646 GCA_964396345.1 uncultured Thalassobaculum sp. | reverse complement strand
GACGTGCTGTACGGTCAGGACCTCGGATCGAATTACGCCGACCAGAGGCTGAACCTCGCGAAGTTCTTCCGGCCCTTCGTGCGGCGCGGAGCTTCGTGACCCGCCGCGACCCTGCCTTGCGTGCCGCGCTGGCCGCCTGTGAGGCGATCGCGGGGGGCAATGATTCAACGCTGTTTCACGCCGCCCGCCTGCTGCCGCGCTATCGGCGTGAATTTTTTGCGGCGTCCTACGCGGCGATGCGGGTCATCGACGACGCGGTCGACGAGGGGTTCATGACGCAGCCGCCGGCCGACCGCGACGTCGGCCGGTTAGCAATGACGGCGGAAGTGGAGGCTTGGCGGCGCCAGACCGCGGATGGCGTCGACGAAGGCCCGCTGCCGGCGGCGGTGGCCGAGGGCTTCAGGGCAACGGTCGGGCGCAGCGATCTCGGCCCGGGTCCCTGGAACGGCCTGGCGGCCGCCCTGTCCGAGGATGTCGCCGAGGCCGCGATGCCAGACTGGCCGGCCTTCGAGCGCTACGCCGACGGCGCCACCGTGGCGCCGGCGACGGTGTTCATCTACCTCCTGGCGTGCCGCCACGAGGGCGGGCGCTACCACTCCGATCTGCCCTGTCCTCCGGTCTATTATGCGCGTGATCTCGGGGTATTCTGCTATCTTGTTCACATACTACGTGACCTTGCGAAGGATGCCGGGTCGCGTGGCCGGCTGGTCACCATCCCGTCAGCGACGTTGGCGGAGCACGGGCTTGATCGCGATACCCTCGCCGACGCGATTGCCGTCGGCGAGGGTGAGCGGCTGGACCGGTTGGCCTCCGATCTGCTGGCGCGCGCCGAGGCGTATCGCCGCCGCGGGCGCGACCGCATGGGCCAGCTCGCTCCGCACCTAGGCACCCGCGAGCGTCTGGCGCTGGAGGGACTGGTGCGGGTCTACGAGGGGTTGCACGGCGATTTCCAGAGTGACTATACCGCGCGAGTGGCCATGCTGCCGGGCCTGGAGGCCGGCCATCGGGCGTCGGCCTTCGGCGACCCTTGAAGGATGCGAGACGTTCCCGACAGCTTTCGGGATGCTTGCCGGGTGTCGGTCCGTCGACATGATCCGGAACGTTACCTGGCTTGCCTGTTCGCCCCCGCCGCCCACCGCGATGCCTTGTTCGCGCTGCTCGCCGCCAATCACGAGATCGCCAAGACCGCCGAAGTCGTGAGCGAGCCGATGATCGGCCAGATTCGGCTGCAATGGTGGCGCGAAACCATCGACGGGGTTGAGGCGGGCACGCCCAGGGATCATGAGGTGGCGGTCCCGCTGGCGGCTGCCGTGGCCCAGGGCGGGCTTCGGCTGGAGCGGCTCAGGGCGATCGTCGACGCCCGCGAAGCCGATCTGGAAGGCGAACCTCCGGCGACCCTGGATGACCTCGAGGCCTACGCCGCGTTGACCGCCGGCGGACTGCACGCCGCCATGGCCGAGATGCTGGGTGCCGATCCCGAGGCCGCCGGCGAGGCTGGGGCGGCCTGGGGGTTGATCGGCCTGATGCGGGCCCTGCCGGTGCTCGTCGCCGCCGGTCGCGCGCCGCTGCCGGTCGATCTGCTCGAGGCGGTCAGACTGTCGCACCAGGCCATCAAGGACCGACCGCAGGCTAGGGCGCTGGCCGCCGCGGTCCGTCCGGTGGTCGAACGGGGTCGGGCGCGGCTCGCCCGGGCGCACAGCCTCGACGGCTTCCGGGACGCCGCGTTCAGGCCGTTGCGGCTGCTTGCCGGCCGGGCCGGCGACCACGCAGCGGCGCTTCAGCGGGCCGGGTACGAACCGTTCCTGGCGCCGGCGACGGTCACCGCCGGTGTCGCGTGGCGGCACCTGGCCCGGATGCTCGGCTACCGACTGGGGCTTTGAGCGGCTATTCAGCCGCTTCCCGGTCGAGGCCGAGCCAGCGGTCGAGGTCGGTGAGCGCGCGCGCCGCCTGAACCTTCTTGCGGTCCAGCCCCTTCAACTTGCGGCGCCGGCCGTTGACGGTGACATGGTCGGATTCATCCGGCGGCGGGAACAGCCCAAAGTTCACGTTCATCGGCTGGAAGGTCTCGGGATTGGCTTCGCCGGTGATATGCGACAGCAGGGCGCCCAGGGCGGTGGTGCGCGGTGGCAGGTCCGGCTGCCGGCCGAGCCGCTCGGCGGCGGCGAACCGCCCTGCCAGCAGGCCGATGGCGGCGCTCTCGATATAGCCTTCGACGCCGGTGATCTGGCCGGCGAACCGCAGCCGCGGCTCAACCTTAAGGCGCAGCGTGCCGTCCAGCAGGGTCGGCGAGTGGATGAATGTGTTGCGGTGCAGGCCGCCGAGGCGCGCGAAATCGGCGTTCTCCAGCCCGGGAATGGTGCGGAACACCCGCACCTGCTCGCCGTGGCGCAGCTTGGTCTGGAAACCGACGATGTTGAACAACGTGCCGAGCGCGTTGTCCTGGCGGAGTTGCACGACCGCGTGCGGCCGGCGCCCGGTGCGCGGATCGGTCAGGCCGACCGGCTTCATCGGTCCGTAGCGCAGGGTGTCGAGGCCGCGGCTGGCCATCACCTCGATTGGCATGCAGCCCTCGAAGTACGGCGTGGTGGTCTCCCACTCCCGGAAATCCATCTTCTCGCCGTCCAGCAGGGCCTGCACGAACGCGACGTATTGCGGCTCGTCGAGCGGGCAATTGATATAGTCCTTGCCCGTCCCGCCGGGACCGGGCTTGTCGTAGCGTGACTGGAACCAGGCGACGTCGAAATCGATCGACTCGGTGTGGACGATCGGCGCGATGGCGTCGAAGAATGCCAACGCGTCGGTGCCGGTGCGATCGCGTATCGCCTCGGCGAGCGCCGGCGAGGTGAGCGGGCCGGTCGCCACAATCACGCTGTCCCAATCGGTCGGAGGCAGCCCACCGACCTCATGGCGCTGGATCGTGACCAGCGGGTGGTTCGCGAGCCGCGCCTGCACCATTGCCGAGAAACCGTCCCGGTCGACCGCCAGGGCCGAGCCCGCCGGCACCTTGTGGGCGTCACCGGCCTCCAGGATCACCGATCCGCAACGCCGCAGTTCCTCGTGCAGCACGCCCACCGCGTTGGCTTCGCGGTCGTCGGAGCGAAACGAGTTCGAGCACACCAGTTCGGCGAGACTGTCGGTCTTGTGCGCGTCGGTTCCGCGGATCGGCCGCATTTCGTGCAGCACCACCGGCACGCCGTGATTCGCCACCGTCCAGGCGGCCTCCGAGCCGGCCAGGCCACCGCCGATCACATGGACGGGCGCGATAGGGCTTGGCATCGATGGCCTCCGGCGGCGGTTAACGAATGTTTTATCATGCAGCGTTCAGATAGCTGTGGCGATCCGCGGGCGCAACCGCGCACAGCCAACACCTGCGACCGGTCCGGCGTCGCGTGAAAGGGTAGGCCATGGCTATTTGGGTGTGGATGCCGGATTTTCCTGAGGAGACCCGTTCCCGGAGAGTATCCTGATGCCGCCGGGGAGCCGTGGCGCCGCCGGTACCGGAGTGCGCATGGACGACAACTTCAAGGACGGGATCCCGCGCGAGAGCCGAAAGACCGGCTTCCTGCAATCCTTCGACCGTCAGAAGCTGGATCCTGGCGATCCCGCCGATTTCTCGTCCAAGCTGCTGTCCTTCGTACGTCAGAACAAGGTGGCCGCCGACGCGCTCATCGCCGGCAACGTTCAGATGCTGGGCTTCGAGGCGTTGAAGGAGCGCTTCGGCGATCAGTGGATCGGCATCAAGGACAAGGTGCTGCTGCTGACCGAGGGCGTGATCAAGAAGCACATCAGCGCCGACGACGTGTACTGCCTGATCAACGACGAACGCTTCATCGTGCTGTTCGGCAAGGCCACCAAGCCTGACGCCGCCCGCACCGCCCAGGCGATCGGCCGGGAGGTCAACACCAAGCTGTCCGGTGCCGGTGCCGGTGCCGACGCGGTGTCGGTCCGACCGATGGTGTTCGAGGTGCCGCGCGGCGACCCGGTAGTCCTGCGGTCGCCCGCCGCGCTCGAGGAGACTGTCGAGGAGGCGCAGAAGCGGGCTCAGGCCGCCGAGATCGCAAAGGTCGACGCGGCCAAGGACCGGCTGCGGATGCGGTTCTGGCCGGTGGCCAACGTCCGCAAGCGCCTGGTGTCCTGCTACCACGCCGACCTGCACGTGCCCGACGGTTCAGATCTGGGGTTCGACCCCGATGCCCCCTCCGACACCGGCGCGGTCGAAGCCGCCATCGACCGGTTGGTCCTGCAGAAGGCTGGTGCCGCCCTGGTCGACGCCGCGGCGCACCGCTGGCGGGCGCTGCTGATCGTGCCGGTGCACTACGAGACGCTGGCAGCCAAGGGCTACCGAACCCAGTATCTGGAGTTTTGCCGGCTGCTGCCGCGCATCGCCGAGAAGCGCATGTTCCTGATGGTGAGGGGGCTGTCGGACGATGTTCCGCAAGGCCGCCTCCACACCCTGTTCTCGTACCTGGCGCCCTTTGTTGCCGGGTTCATCGGCGATTTCAGCCTGGCCTTCCGGCGGGCCGACAAACTCGGCGGGGTTCGTCTGGTCGGTATCGGTGTCAACGGCCACGACATGTCGGTGCCGACCGCCCAGGACGTCATGGCGCTCAAGGGTTTCATCCAGGGCAATCGGGGCATCCGGATGCGCCGATACTTCTACGGTGCGACCAGCGCCGAGGCGGCGACCGCTGCCCGCCGCGCGCACTTCGACTACGTCCAGGGCACTGGCCTGGCGCCGGCGATGCCGGTGCACGGCAAGGTCTTTTCGGTCTGAGTGCGGCGATCGCTACGCCGATTTCCGGTTCGGGGCTGCGGCCGGGTTGAGATAACGGGCGAGATACTCGCCGGTGTAGCTGCCGGGGGTTGCCGCGACCTCCTCGGGCGTGCCGCTGGCGACGATCCGTCCGCCGCCGTCGCCGCCTTCCGGTCCGAGATCGATGATGTGGTCGGCGGTCTTGATGACTTCGAGGTTGTGCTCGATCACCACCACCGTGTTGCCCTGCTCGACCAGCGCCTGCAGGACCTCCAGCAGCTTGCGGACATCCTCGAAGTGCAGGCCGGTGGTCGGCTCGTCCAGGATGTAGACCGTGCGCCCGGTAGCCCGGCGCGACAGTTCCTTGGCGAGCTTGACCCGCTGCGCCTCGCCGCCCGACAGGGTGGTGGCCGGTTGGCCGACCTTTATGTAGCCGAGGCCGACCCGTTCCAGGGTCTCCAGCTTGTCGCGGATCGACGGCACCGCCTTGAAGAACTTCGCCCCTTCCTCGACGGTCATGTCGAGCACGTCGGCGATCGACTTGTCGCGGAACCGGATCTCCAGGGTCTCACGGTTGTAGCGGTGGCCCTTGCAGATGTCGCACTGCACGTAGACATCGGGCAGGAAGTGCATCTCGATCTTGATGACGCCGTCACCCTGGCAGGCC
The DNA here is from genome assembly GCA_964396345.1 of uncultured Thalassobaculum sp. Lineage (GTDB taxonomy): Bacteria > Pseudomonadota > Alphaproteobacteria > Thalassobaculales > Thalassobaculaceae > Thalassobaculum_A. Next base: position 226 of record CAYNFA010000298.1, on the reverse strand, counting down.
TCGCAGCGGCCACCCTTGACGTTGAACGAGAACCGGCCGGGCGCGTAGCCCCTCGCCTGCGCCTCGGGCAGCCCGGCGAACCAGTCACGGATCGGCGTGAAGGCACCGGTGTAGGTGGCCGGGTTCGACCGCGGGGTTCGACCGATCGGGGACTGGTCGATGTCCACCACCTTATCGACCTTGTCGAGGCCCTCGAGCGTGTCGAAGGGGCCGGCGTGCTCGCGTG
>CAYNFA010000297.1:0-5673 GCA_964396345.1 uncultured Thalassobaculum sp. | reverse complement strand
TTCCGGCGGCATCATGCGGCCGGAAGTCGCCGACGCCATGCGCGAGGCGACCCAGTGGACCGTCGACATGGCGACGCTGGAAGCGCGGGCCTCGCAACTGATCGCCGTCCACACCGGCGCCGAGGCGGGCTATGTCACGGCGGGCGCCGCCGCCGCGCTGCTGCTCGGCACGGCCGCTTGTGTCACCGGGCTGGACCCGGCGCGAATGAATCGCCTGCCGGACACCAGCGGGATGAAGAACGAGGTGGTGGTTCCACGCAGCCACCGCAATTTTTATGACCACGCGGTGCGTGCCGCCGGGGTGACACTGGTCGAAGTCGGCCTCTCCGACCGGTTCGCCGGGGCTGGCGTGCGCGACACCGAGGCTTGGGAAATCGCCGCCGCCATCACCGCGAACACGGCGGCGGTGCTGTACGTGGCGGGACCCGACGCCCGCCCGTCCCTCGCCGAGGTGGTAGCGGCAGCACACTCCGCTGGGGTGCCCGTACTGGTCGACGCCGCCGCGCAACTGCCGCCCGCCGCCAATCTCAAGCGCTTTATCGCCGAGGGAGCCGACTTGGTCTGCTACTCCGGCGGAAAGGCGATCGGGGGGCCGCAGGCCTCCGGGATCTTGTGCGGGCGCCGCGACCTGGTGATGGCCGCCGCCCTTCAGCACCTCGACCAGGACATCCACTGGGAACAGTGGAACCCGCCGGCATCACTGTTCGACAAGGCGCGAATTCCGGGCCTGCCGCACCACGGCATCGGGCGTCCGGCGAAGGTCGGCAAGGAAGCCGTCGTCGGCCTGCTCACGGCGCTCGATCTGTTCGTCGCCGAGGGCGACGAGGTACGGGTCGCGCGTTGGACGGCGGCGATGGAGTCCCTCACGGCCGGCCTGGAAGGTGTACCCCACGCCTCCGCGACCCTGGTCCACGACCGGCGACGGCCGGCAATCCCGACGGTCCACCTGGCGCTCGACGAGGAGGCCGCCGGGATGACGGCCCTCGATCTGGTCCGTCGACTGCAGGACGGCGTGCCATCGGTGCACGCCAACCCCTCGCGGGTTCATGAAGGCTTGGTGCTGTTCAGCCCGGTCGCCCTCAGGCCCGGCGACGAATCGGTTATTGCCGAGCGTGTTCGGGCGGAGCTCGGCTGATCCGCTACTCGGCTGCCGCGGTTGATCGTGCCAATTCGCGGAGACAGTTGTCCTCCAGCGGCGTGATGGGGGCGAAATCGCGCAGCGCCACGAAACCGGGCCGCGACGGCTCGCGCAGCGCGTTGTCGGTCCGGTTGTAGCTGGCGAGCGTCATCGTTCGGTTCCACGCCGACATGTTCGGCGCCGAGCCGTGGATGATGCAGCCGTGGAAGATCAGCACCGACCCGGCTGGCCCCTTCGGGGCGACGATTCCGAACCGCTGCGCCCAGCCATCCAGGGTCTCGCGGGCGTAAGGGCTGCCGGCGGCGTCGGCGGCGAGGCGCCCGTAGGTCTCGACACTCGAACGGTCGGCCATCGCATCGGCCAGCACCAAGCCGAGCTTATGCGAGCCCGGCATGAACATCAGCGGTCCGTTGAACTCGGTGACGTCATCGAGAAACACGCCGGCGTTCAGCACCTTTGGCTCCGGCATCCCGTCGTCGGAATGCCAGGTCCGGAAATCCTGGTGCCAGTGCCAGACCGCGCCGTCGTGGGCGACCTTGGCGTTGACCTTGTACTGGTGCAGGTAGACGTCGCCGCCCAGCAGCCGTCTCGCCGGCTCAACCAGCCAGGGGTGCAGGCTCAGCCGTCGGAACGGCTCGTTGTACAAATGCGGCGACAACGCGCTCCGGATCGCCCCGCTCCCCGGCTCGCGAAGGTTCTCCGGACGGTTCTGCGCCGCGATGCCCGGCAATTCGCCGAGCAGCAGCGCGACCTCGGCCGCGTCGAACGCCGAGGGCAGCAACAGCCAGCCCTGCTCCTCGAAATGCCGAACCTGACCCTCGTCGAGTTCCATGATCGCCTCTCATTGGTGCCGCCCGGATCACGTTAAACCGGGAGACCATGGAGTGAGAACGATCAATCGCCGCGACCGCCTGCAATCGCCCACGACCGCCGGCTCCCGGGCGCCGGCCTGTTGACCGCGCGTCGGCGGCTTGCTTGAGTCGCCGACGGCTTCGAAGGAGGACGCAATGGCGCGCGGCAAGGAACTGATCGGGCTGACGGCGCGCGAGGCGGTTCGACTGCTGGCCCGGCGGGAGATTTCGCCGATCGAGTTGATCGACGCTGCGGCAGACCGCATCGCCACCGTCGAGCCGGCGGTCAACGCGCTGCCGACGCTCTGCCTTGAGCGCGCGCGGGAGGCCGCCAAGGCGTTGCCAACGCCACCCGCCGACGGCCGCGGCTGGCTGGCCGGTCTGCCGATCGCGATCAAGGACCTGATGGACGTCGCCGGGGTCCGCACCACCTACGGATCGCCGATCCACGCCGACCACGTGCCGACGGCGTCGCACCCGCTGGTCGAGCGCGTCGAAGGTCGCGGCGGCGTCGTGATCGCCAAATCCAACACACCGGAGTTCGGCGCTGGCGGCAACACCTACAACGAGGTGTTCGGCAAGACCCGCAACCCCTGGAACACCGCGTTGATACCGGGCGGCTCGTCGGGCGGCGCGGCTGTGGCGCTCGCCACCGGCGAGGTCTGGCTGGCACACGGCTCGGACCATGGCGGGTCGCTTCGTGGCCCGGCCTCGCACACCTCGGTAGTCGGCTTGCGCCCCACCCCCGGACGGGTGACCCGCGGCACCGCGAACAACCTGTTCAGCCCAAGCTCGGTCGAAGGACCGATGGCGCGCAACGTTCCCGACATCGCCCTGTTTCTCGACACCATGGCCGGCCAGTGCCGCCACGACCCACTGACCCGGCCGGCGCCGACCCGGGGGTACGCCGACACCGTCGACGCGGCGTTGGCCGAGAAACGGGCGTGGTGGCCGAAGCGGGTCGCCTGGACACCCGATCTCGGCGGCGCGGCACCGGTCTCAAAGGCGGTCCGCGCGGTCTGCGAAGCGGCGGCCCGCCGACTGCAATCGGCCGGCGTCCCGGTCGAGGAAGCCTGTCCGGAGATGGGTAGCATCGGCGAAGCGTTCCAGATCCTGCGCGCCATGATCTTCGTGGTCACCCACGGCCCCAGGCTGAAGACCCACCGACACCTGATCAAGCCGGACATCATCTGGAACACCGAGAAGGGCCTCAAGCTGACGCCCGAGGATGTCGCCTGGGCCGAGCGAGAGCGCGCCGCCTTCTATCGCCGGATCGTGAGCTTCTTCGACACCTACGACCTGCTGCTGCTACCGACCTCGGTTGTCCCGCCCTACGACGTGAACCGGATCTTCATCGACGAGGTCGACGGGGTGAAGTTCGACAATTACATCGCCGCCTCGATGACCACTTCCTCGATCACCCTGACGGCCTGCCCGGCGCTATCACTGCCAGCAGGTTTCACCGAAGACGACCGGCCGGTCGGCCTGCAGATGGTCGGGCGCCCGCACGACGAGGCCCGCCTGCTCGCCGCCGCCGCCCTGCTGGAGGAACTGACCGGGCTGTCGCGGCTCCTGCCCATCGACCCGCGCGCCGGCGTCGCGTAGAACCACTGCCGGGCGGCGCCAACCGCGCGCCGCCTCCCGCCCAACTGCATGTGCTCGTCGGCGGTCCTCGCCGGCAGGTTCCGACCACACGGTCACGACAGGAGAGTTCGAGAATGGAAGCAGGCGCGGCCCTGGTCGAGGCGCTCGTGGATGCCGGCGTCGACACCGCCTTCACCGTCCCCGGCGAGAGCTTCCTGCCGGTGCTCGAGGCGCTTCGCCATCGCCGCAACCGCGTGCGGCTGGTGTCGGTTCGCCACGAGGCCGGCGGCACGTTCGCGGCGCATGGCTACGGCGCGCTGACCGGCCGGCCGGCGGCGGTGTTCGTCAGCCGCGGACCTGGCGCCACCAACGCCTCCATCGGATTGCACGCCGCGCAGCAGGATTCCGTCCCGCTGGTGCTGTTCGTCGGGCAGATCCGCTCCTACGCCCGCGGCCGCGAGGCCTTCCAGGAGATCGACGCCACGGCGGCGTTCGCCAGCATGACCAAGGCGGTGCTGGAGCCGGCGACCGCCGCCGACCTGCCGGCGCTGGCGCGCCGTGCCGTCGAGATCGCGGTGGAGGGCCGGCCCGGTCCGGTTGTGGTGACGATGCCGCGCGATTTCGGCGACGTCGACGTCCCCGCACCGGCCGAGCGGGGACCGGTGGAGCGTCCGGCAGTCGTCGCCGGCTCGCCGGCGATCGACGCCCTGGTGGCGGCGCTGACCGAGGCGCGCCGGCCGCTCATCATCGCCGGCGAACTGGCCCGCCGGGACGACACCCGCGAACCGCTCGCCGCGTTTGCCGCGTCGATCGGAGCACCGCTGCTGTCCGCCTACCGCTGCCAGGACGTCATCGACAACGCCCATCCGGGCTACGCCGGACACCTCGAGATCAACCCGGTTCCCTACCAGACCGAGGCGGTCGCCGAGGCCGACCTGCTGGTGGTGCTTGGCAGCCGGCTCGACGGCATCACCAGCCGCGAGGAGGCGCTGGTGAAGGGCAAGCGGCTGGCGCATGTGCACCCCGACCCGGCGGTGCTGGCGCGGTTCGGCGCCGAGATCGCCGTGCTCGCTGACGTGGCCCCGACTCTGGATTCCGTCGCCGGCCGGCTCGCCCCGCCGCCCGCCGACCGGCTCGCCTGGCGCGACCAGCTGCACGCCCGGTACCTCGCGTTCTCGACACCGGGCAACGTCAACGTGCACGGCGAGGTCGACCTGTCGCGGGTCGCCGCCGAGGTTCGCGCGGCGCTGCCGGAGGACGCGGTCCTGATCACCGACGGCGGCAGCTTCGCGCGCTGGTTCCACCGCTACCTGAGGTTTTCGCGGCCCCAGACCCAGGGCGGATCGCCTTGCGGTGCCATGGGCTGCGGTGTCCCCGGCGGGCTCGGCGCGGCGCTGGCCACCAACGACGGGCGGCCGGTCGTGGTGTTCGTCGGCGACGGCGGCTTCATGATGAACGGGCAGGAGCTGTCGACGGCGGTGCGCGAGGGCATCCCCGTCAAGGTGGTGCTGTGCGACAATGAGGTACACGGCTCGATCCTCAAGGGCCAGTTGGACCGCTACGGCGAGGACTCGTCGATCGCCACGCGGATGGGCAGCCCCGACTTCGCGACCATCGCGGAGGGCTACGGGGCGGCCGCCTGGACGGTGCGGCGCACGGCCGAATGGCGCCCGGCGTTCTCGGCGGCGCTGGCGCACGACGGCCCGGCTCTGGTCCGCGTGCTGTTTGACGCCCGGGACATCGCGCCGTACGGCAACGAGAAGGACGCGGTGTAGCGCTGTCAGGACCGACGGATTACAGCAGCACGTCCACGACCAGGAAGATCGCGCACCCCACCACCGCTCCCACCAGCGTGCCGTTGATCCGGATGTATTGCAGGTCCTTGCCGACCGCGAGTTCGATGCGGTCGACGATGGTGCGGGTTTCCCAGCCGCGCACCACGCCGGCGACGAACTCGCCGATGTCGCGCCGCCAGGGCACCACCAGGTCCTGGACCATGGCCTCGATGCGCCGGTCCATTCGGGCCTGCACGTCGCGGTCCTCAGCCAGCGCCGCTCCCATGGAGCGGAGAAGGCCGGAGAGCGTCTGCTGGAGGCGGGG
>CAYNFA010000296.1:0-5683 GCA_964396345.1 uncultured Thalassobaculum sp. | reverse complement strand
CGGTCCGTAGGCGTCGAGTGCCACCACCATACCGGCCAGCGCCAGCATGGTGGTTGCCGCCACGCCGATGCCGAATACTCCGGCCGACAGATACGAAGCTAGGATGCCGGCGGCGATGATCAACGCCGGCAGCGCGCAGGCCTCCATGGAAACGGCCAAGCCCTGGATCACGTTGGTACCGTGGCCAGTCTCGGACGACTTGGCCACCGACCGCACGGGCCGGAACTCGGTCGAGGTGTAGTACTCGGTGACCCAGACCAACAGACCGGTCACCACCAGGCCAACCAGCGCGCAGTAGAACAGGTGCCTGCCGGTGACCGTGCCGTCGCCCATCTGGATCGGGTCGGTCACGCCGAACGTCGCGAACGTAACCACCGCGATCAGGACCGCCGACAGGACGGCGCTCGCGATCAGGCCCTTGTAGAGAGCCGCCATGATCTTGCCGCTCGGTCCGAGCTTCACGAAGAAGGTGCCGACGATCGACGCCAGGATGCAGACGGCGCCGATGGCGAGCGGGTAGGTCATCATTTGACCGACCACGTCTCCGGTGAAGAAGATCGCCGCCAGCAGCATGGTCGCGACCACGGTGACCGCATAGGTCTCGAACAAGTCGGCCGCCATGCCAGCGCAGTCGCCGACGTTGTCGCCCACGTTATCGGCGATTACGGCCGGGTTGCGCGGGTCGTCCTCGGGGATGCCGGCCTCGACCTTGCCGACCAGGTCGGCGCCAACGTCGGCCCCCTTGGTGAAGATGCCGCCGCCCAGTCGCGCGAAGATCGAGATCAGCGACGCGCCGAAGCTGAGGGCCACCAGTGCCTCAAGGATCTTGCGCAGGCCGGCCGGATCGGATGCGTCATAGATGCCGGAGAGCACGACATAGTAGACCGTGACCCCCAGCAGTCCCAGGCCGACCACCAGCATGCCGGTCACCGCGCCTGACTTGAACGCAACGTCCAGGGCCTGAACCATTCCTTGGGTTGCCGCCTGCGTGGTTCGCACGTTGGCCCGCACCGACACGTTCATGCCGATGTAGCCGGCCGCGCCCGACAGGACGGCGCCAATCACAAAGCCCAGCGCAACAGTGAACCCCAGAGTCAGCGCCAGGATGACCGTCACCACCGCGCCCACGATGGCGATTGTCGTATACTGCCGGTTAAGATAGGCGCTCGCTCCCACCTGGATGGCGCCGGCAATTTCCTGCATGCGTGCCGTTCCCGCGGAAGCCGCCAGGATCGACCGACTGGCCCACCAGCCATAGGCCAGCGCCGCGAAGCCGCAGACGATGACGAACAACATCAATCCACTCATGGATGGAAACCCTTCCTCCCTATAGGAGCCCGGTCCGCGCGGTCGGGATCGACCCGCGGCGGGGCGTATTGGCTCGTCACCGAACGCGGCACTCCCCTCGGCGCCGCCCCATCCGGCCGCGAGGCGCGCGGACGATAGCAAAAACCACGCTCGCTGCAAACGCGCGGCACCCCGCGGAAGTCGACGTCAGGTACCCGCCGGCATTTGCCGGGCACGGTACCACAGCAGTGCGCCGGCCACCATCGCGACCATGGGCAGAACGGAGAAGTTGAGGGTCTGCCAACCGTACGCGTGGTTCATCGCACCCGAAGAGAACGCCGCGACCGTGGAGCAGGTAAACACCAGAAAGTCTCCGAGCCCCTGGACCTTCGCCTTCTCCTCTGGCCGGTAGGCCTGGGTGAGCATGGTGGTGCCGCCGATAAACAGGAAGTTCCAACCGACCCCCAGAAGAACCAGGCCGGAGAAGAACTGCAGCAGTTCGATGCCCGATACGTTGATCGCAATGCAAGCGAGATACGCGAACGCCCCCGTCAGCATGACACGGATCACCCCGAAGCGCTGGATCAGGCTTCCAGTGAAGAATGACGGCAGGAACATCCCGACGGCGTGCCACTGGATCACAAACGCCGCGTCCTCGAACTGGAAGCCGCAGGCGATCATGGCAAGCGGCGTCGCGGTCATAAGGAAGGTCATGGTCCCGTAGCCGATCATCGCCCCGAGGATGGCGACCATGAACACCGGCTGCCGGACGATCACCCCGATCGGCCGGCCGCTGGTGGCACGTTCCGCGGCCGTCGGCGTCGGGATCCGGACGAAGATCAGGAAGATCCAGGAGATCGATTGCACGACCGCGATCACCACGAACGTGCCGGCGAACGGGATCGGGTCCAGGAGATCGTGCGACCATTTCGCGAGTTCGGGCCCGGCGAGCGCTGCGACCACGCCGCCGGCCAGGACGAGCGAGATGGCGCGCGGCCGGAACGCCTCGCTCGCGGTATCGGCGGCGGCGTAGCGGTAGAGGATCGCGAAACCCTGGAAGGATCCGATCAGCATCGAGCCCAGGCAGAACAGCAGGAACTGGTTCTGCAGCACCGCGACGGTGGCTATGGCGGCGCCGCACACACCGATCAGCACCCCGGTGACAAAGCCGAGCCGCCGGCCGACCCGGCGCATGTAGAGCGAAGCCGGCAGCGCCGTCATCATGGTCGCGAGGAATTGCAGGGACAGCGGCAGGGTCGCCCAGGCCGGATCTGGCGCCAGATCATGACCGGTGAGCGCCGTCACCGTCATGTTCATGGTCATGCTCGTCATCGCCAGCGCCTGGCAGATCGCAAGCAGAACGACGTTCCGCATGGCCGGATCACGGGCCGACATGGGATGGCTCCCAGAGAGGAAAGCGTTGCGAACCCGACCCCGATGGGCGTCAGCCGAGGGGCCGCTCGAAGAGGTCCGCGAACAGGAGATTCAGCACATACCCTTTCCCGATCGTCTCGTCGATCTTGGCGAGAAGGCGAACCTTGAGGAACTGCCGGTCGGAGATCCCGGGAGCGACGCCAAGAGCGGCAAGCGCGTGGGTGTAGGTGATGAACATGTCGATCAGGCGAGGGAGTTGGGCGTTCACGTAGGCCTGCTTCTCGCCGGGCTCGACCTCCAGGAGCAGGTGCATGACCAGGAACCGGTCGACCGTGTTGTTCTCGAAGATCGGGATGGTCAGCGGCTCGATATCGATGAACGTGGTGCTCTTTGGGCGGTCGGACTCGATCTGCTCCTCCTCCGAGACCTCGATGCCGAGCATGTTCCGGAGCGGCACCGGCACCATCGTCGGCGCGAAGGTCACCATCGCGAATCCACCGCCGCCGACCAACGCGAGCAGAGCCACGATGATGACGATGATCTTCATGCGATCGCGCCGTTCGCCATGTCAGAAATGACTCCAGCCGCCCCGGGCGAGCCCCTCAACCACACAACCGTCGGGGTCGAGCACGTCCACGCCCTTCCCGGCTTCGATCCGTCCGATGCGCGTCACGGTTTCGCCGGCCGCCGATGCCGCTTCGACAACCCTTGAACGATTCTCGACCGGGGCCGTGAAGAGCAGCTCGTAGTCGTCGCCGCCCGTCAGGGCATCGAGACGCAGAGCCGGTGTGGCAGCGATTCGCCGGGCGACCGGACCCGACAGCGGCACGCGAGCCCACTCGATCCGAACCGCCACCCCGGACCGCCGCGCGATGTGTCCGGCATCCTGAACAAGCCCGTCCGATACGTCGAGCGCCGCGGACGCGATGCCGACCAGAGCGGGACCAAGGGTCACCCGGGGCTGCGGCAATCGGTAGCGATCGGCCAGAAAGGCTTCGCCCGTGTCGACAAGTGGACCGTCCTCGCTGGTCAACACCCTGAGACCGAAAGCCGAGTCGCCGATCGTGCCGCTGACCCAGAGATCATCGCCGGGACAGGCTCGCGATCGTCGGAGCGCCCGGTCAGGCGGGACCGTCCCGAAGGCCGTCACCGACAAGGTCACCGGGCCGGGGGTCGAAACGCTGTCGCCCCCCAGCAGGTGTATGCCGTACGTCTCCTGGTCGAGGCGCAGACCCCGCGCGAACCCATCGAGCCAAGACTCAGGTTCCTTCATGTCGGACGGCAACGCCAGTGCCAGGGTATACCCGTAGGGTGCCGCGCCCATCGCGGCCAGATCAGACAGGTTTACCCTGATCGCCTTGCGGGCAACCAGGTCGGGCGGGTCGTCCTGCAGAAAGTGGACGCCCTCGACCAGCGCGTCGACGGTGACGACCCAGACCGAGCCGACGGCGGCGACGGGAAGCAGAGCGGCGTCGTCGGTGAGACCCAAAGCTCCTGGAGCGCCGCGGCTGAGCGGAGCAAAGAAACGGTCGATGCGATCGAACTCACCCAGAGCCATGGCGGACCGGCCGGTTCAAGAGGCCCCGCCTCGTCCGGATCCCGACATCTCGTCCTCGCGCACGACCCGGGCGATCTTGTCCAAAATCCCGTTCACAAGCGCCGGTTCTCGCCCGGCGAAGAACGCGTGGGTGAGATCCACGTATTCGCTGATCGCGACCCGGGCCGGCACGTCTGAGACCGCCAACAGTTCATAGGCGCCGAGGCGAAGAATGGCCCGAAGGACCACCTCTAGACGCTCGAGGTGGCCCTCCGGTTGCAGGCAATCCGCCAGCATCCGATCGAGCACCGGCTGGTCTCCGGCGACGCCAAGGACGAGACGTTCGAAGAACCTTGGATCCGCGGGCGCCATGTCGCCCCCCTCGATAAGGCCGGCGAAACGGCGGTCGACGAATTCTGGAACAACCTCGTGCCCCGACTTGCCAGCGACCTCCATTTCGTACAACGCCTGGGCTGCCGCCAGACGAGCGGTCGTTCGCGGCGCCGCGCGGGCGTGCTTCGGAACCGCCTTCGGCTTCGGCGACTCGTCGTTGCCGACGGGACTCATGACAGCCCGAAGCGATGCTTGATCGCGATCATCGCCAGGCAGGCCTCGGCGGCGTCCCGGCCCTTGTTCTTCTTGGCGATCGACGCTCGCGCCCAGGCCTGGTCGCCGTTCTCGACGGTCAGGATCCCATACCCGATCGCCAGACCGTCGCGAACGGCGAGGTCCTGCAGCCCGCGCGCGCTCTCTCCGCAGACATAGTCGTAGTGCGTGGTCTCGCCCCGGATGACACAGCCCAGCGCCACGTACCCGTCATAGGCAACGCCGACCTTGGCCGCCCCACGATGGGCGAAGCCGATCGCGGCCGGAATTTCGAAGGCGCCGGGGACCGATATGCGGTCGTGCTCGACTTTTGCCGCGTCCAGATGCGCGGCCGCGCCTTTCACCAACTCGTCGGAGAGGTCGTTGTAGAACCGCGCCTCCACGATAAGGATCCTGGTCATTCCGGGCTCTCCTCAATCGAGGCGGGGCAACGCGCGGTGGTCGACTACCGACAGGCCGTAGCCTTCAAGGCCGATGATCGTGCGCTTGGTGTTGGAAAGCAGAACCATCGAATGAACGCCGAGATCCAGCAGGATCTGCGCGCCGACACCGTAATCGCGCAGTTCGTTATCCGGCGTCTTGCCTTCGGCCTCGGCGCGCAGCTTGGCCTTGACCCGGTCCGAAAGGGCGGTAGCTGTCGGTTCACGGATGAGCACGACGACGCCGCGGCCAGCGTCGCCGATCGCCTGCATCGCCGCCTGCAACTCACCACCGCCGCGGCTGCCCGAGCGGTCACCGAGAACATCCTCGAGAACGCTGAGGGCGTGCATCCGGACAAGCACTGGATCGGGTGTGGTGATGTCGCCCTTCACCAGGACGACGTGCTCGGCGTAGGTGATCTTGTTGGTGTAGACAAGCATCCGCCAGTCGCCGCCGAAT
>CAYNFA010000295.1:0-5689 GCA_964396345.1 uncultured Thalassobaculum sp. | reverse complement strand
GCGCTCGCGTGGCTGCAACCGCGGCGTACAAGGCCGCGAGCTGCTTCTGGGTGCCTTGCTCGCGGAGTTCAGACAGGGCCCGCCCGGTATTGTCGCTCGGCGTGTGGGCGACGATGTTGGTGCCAATCAGTCGGTACCGGAAATCACGACCACCCTCCAGCACGTCGACCAGGAAGGTATAGGGCAGCAGCGCCCGCATCTCGGTTGGGTCAATCGACCCTCGATCGGGCATGCCTGACCCCGGAAGCGCCCGCCAGTAGCCGAGCCCGCTCCGGCATATCTCCGTCGTCAGCGCTGCGGGATCGTCGAGCGGCAGCGATACGGCCTGGAGGACGACATGCCCCACTTCCAGACGGCGGTCGGTGTTCAGTCCGCGAACCAGCACTGCATCGGCTCCGGGCGCCTCGCGCCTCCGTGTTGGGATATCGACTTTTGTCGTGCTTCGCCGGAGCCGTCCAGACAATCCGACTCCGTGTGTATCGTGCCTGGCTGCCGCCGCCGAAGGGTCAGCTTTCGTGTCGGAGCGCTGCTTCTGAGGCTGCGGCCGCGCGGGCCGTGGGGCGTCTGCGACGACGGCAAGGCTGCCCGGATCGGCGCGGTCCAGCTTGCCTTTCGGGTCCCGCCCCCCGATCGACGCCTGCCAGTGCCAGAGGATGAACCAGTCCAGGGAGATCTGGCCGGCGCTGTAATTGCCGAACTGAAGAGAGTACTTCTCGCCGGCCAGGTCACAAGGCGTCGGCATTTCTCGCATGCCGTGCGGTGACACTCAATTATTATGGGCCGCCGCTGCCGTCTCGGCCTCACGCTACCCGGGCGTACACCGTCGCGCCGGTCAGACCGGCCGCGTCCATGGCGCGGCCGATCTTCGCGATCTCGGCCTCCGGCAGCTTCATCAGCGGCGGGCGGACATGCGCCGCCTTCATCCGCCCGAGATGCACCAGCGCCTCCTTCATGCGGTTGTGCATGTCGAGGAACGGCGGGTCGTAGAACGCGCCGGTGGTCGGGTAGACGCGGTCGGCGACCGCCCTGGCGGCGGCGAGGTCGCCGCGCTCGACGGCTTGGAACAGCGCGACCTGCAGGGCGGCGATGACGCTGCCGGCGCCGGACAGCAGGCCGTCGCAGCCCAGCACCAGCGACGACAGCAGCCACGAGGAGTGCGTCGACAGCACCGCCACCCGGCGCGGCAGGGCGTGCAGCTCGCGCAGCTGGCGCTCGTGCTGCTTGGCGTCGTTGCACCAGTCCTTGATGGCGACGACCGTGTCGATCTCGGCGCAGATCCGCAGCAGGGTCTCGACCGGATAGCCGAGGCCGCCGGCCAGCGGGTACTGGAACACGACGATCGGCAGGTCGCTGGCCTCGCGGATGGTGCGGAAGTGGGCGAGCGCCATCTCCGGCCGCATCGCCCCGCCCATCGCCAGCGTCGCCGGCGGGAACACCAGCAGCGCGCCGGCGCCGCCGCGCTCGGCCCGGCGCGCGATGTCGGCGGCGAGGTGAGAGCCGTCGGCGTACACGCCGTGCACCACCGGCAGGCGGCCGCCGACCTCCTCCATGGTGATCGCCAGCACCCGCTCCTGCTCGGCGATGGTGCAGGTCGCGACCTCGCTGGCGTGGGCGTTTACGGTGACGGCGGTGATGCCTTCGACCGCGGCGACGTCGTTCAGGTGGGCGCGCAGCCCGGCCTCGTCAATCGACAGGTCGGCGTGGAACGGCAGCAGGCAGGCGGGGATCACCCCGCGCGGGTGGAACGGCGGCAGATTGGTCACGGCGTCCTCCCCGGGACAACATCGGTTCAGGGAAGTGTAGGCCGCGCCGCCGATCCGCGAAAGCGCCCCGCCATCAGGGCAGCAGCCCAAGCTCGGTCAGCCGCTCGCGGGTCCACTCCGACAGCGCCGAGGGATCGTCGAGCCCTTCCTCGACCAGGACTGCCAGGGTCGCCTGGTAGCGCGCGGCGTCGGGGGCGGGGGCCTGCCCGGGGACGGTGCGGGCGCGGGTGATCAGCGTCTGCACCATGTCGTCGGGGAACGGATCGGCGTCGGCGCCGGCGGCCGGGCCAAGCGCCTTGCGGCGGCGCAGCAGCAGGCGGGTCGCCTCGGGGTCGCCGTCCTCGACCGCGTAGCCGCGCAACAGGCGGTATCCGGGCGGCAGGCCCGCCTCCAGCAGCAGGGCCAGCACCGCGACGCGCTCGCTGTCGGACAGCGGCGTGGCGCCGTCGTTGACCAGCGGATCACGGCCGATCCAGGTCCGGATCCCGTCGATCGCGCAGCCCGACGGCGCGCTGACCCAGGGGCCGCCGGCACGGATCGCTTCCAGGCGATCGGCCGCCCGGGTGGCCGCGAGCCGGGCGTAGAATTCCTGCGCCGCCCGGCAATCGGCCTCCTCGGCGTGGCGGGCGTACCACCAGCCGCCCGCCGCCAGCGCGACCGCCGCGAGCACCACCGCCGCCGGGAGGCTGGAGGCCTGCCAGCCGTCGCGCACCAGCACCCAGCCGATGTAGCCGAGCACGACGACAGCCCAAGCCGCGCCGGTCGCCATCGCGTAGACCAGGTAGTCGAGCGACGGCCAGCCACCCGTGGTCTTGCCAAGGATCAGGAACCCGGCCGCCAGCAGCGCCAGCGGCACGGTGAAGTACAGCAGGACCATGGCATCCCTCCGCCAGCGCTGCAGGATGCCCATCGTCTACCAGCCGCCGCCGCCGCCGCCGCCACCGCCGCCGCCGGAGGACCCGCCACCCGACGACCCGCCGCTGCTGGAGGGCCGGGTGGCGGCGACCGCTGCGGCGCCGCCGAGGTTGCGGGACAGGGCGCCGGCCAGCGACTGCGGCGTGGTCCCGCCGGCGCCGCCGTTGTACCAGCGCGGGCTGTAGGCCGAGCGCGGTCGCGATGGATCATCGGTGCTCGCCTCCAGCCGCGACATGACCTTGGCGCTCCACTCCCGCTCGACGCCGAGGGCCATCGCGTAGGGCAGGTGCGCCTCGAACAGCGCCTCGGTGATCGGCGGCTCGCGGCCGGCCATGTTGAGCCGGCCGGCCTCGGCGACCGAGAGGTAGTGGCGGTAGCCTTCGATCGCGTCCAGGGTCTTGCGGCCGAGATGGGTCGGGGCCTTCAGCAGGTACCAGAACGCGAGCGCGATCGGGATCGCCAGCGCCCCCGGCACGAACGCCGCCGGCGCCACGAAATCGGTCGCTATGAACACCATGAGGGCGACGCCGGTGAGCGCGAAGACGCCGGCCATCAGCAGGGCGAGCCGATGCAGCAGCCGGACCGGGCCGCCGGTCGCCAGCGCGCTCGCCAACCGCCAGATCGCCCCTCCGGCCACGACCAGGGCCACCACGTAGAACATCGCGGCGAACGCCGTGATGACCGAAGTCAGGATCAAGGCTTCCTGGTTCAGGGTGTCGAGCGCCATGCCGCTCCACGCCGCCGCGACCGCGATCAGCGCGCCGAGCAGCCAGAGGCCGGAGTTGCGTCGGAAGTAGGCGCGTCCGTACTCCCAGTCGAAGGCCCCGAGCAGCGCGGTCGAGGCCGCGCCCATCACCGGCTCGTACTCGGTGCCGAAGCTGACGCTGTTGCGGCCGTCGGCGAACAGGGCGCGGTGGACCGCGCGCTCGCCGGGCGGCAGGGTGTCGTCGATGGTCGTCCGGTTGCGCTGGCCGCCGGCGCTTCTGGACAGCGTGAACTCGCCCTCGCCATCGTCCGCGATCGTGATCCGGCCCTTGGTCGCGAGGCTGGTGAGCGCCACGGTCATGGCGCGGCCGGCGTCGAAATCGCCGCCGAAGCCCTCGTTCCAGATGTAACCCACCGCCACCGGCGACAGGCCCTCCGGCGCTTCGAACAGCGCGATGATGACGCCCTTCTCGGGGTCGCGGCCGACGCGGTGCCAGGCAAGCGAGAAGTAGGCGAGCAGGACGATGACCAGCGCGCCACCGGCCAGCACGCCCTTGTTGGCGGCGGCAAGGGCCCGCAGCCGGTCCGCCCGCGTCGGGCGCTCGACCGCGCCTTCGGGCCAGGCCACGGCGATTGTGAAGCCCTCGGAAGGGTGGAGCACCCGGGTGGTGGCGATCCGCACCGTGCCGCCGTCGTGCTCGGTGACGGCGAAATCCCGGCCGGTGGCGCCGCGCGGGCCGGTGTAGCCGGCGACCCGCTCGGCCGGCATCCCGCCGGGCAGCCGCACGGTGACCGACGCCCGGTCGATCGGGAACGCCCAGGCGTCGCCGGTGACGTTCCAGTACAACTCGTCCTCGCCGTCGCGGTGCAGCAGTTGCCGGGTCGTCAGGTACTCGATGGTGTAGCGGTAGCGGCCGGACTCCAGCAGGACATCCTGGCGCCCAATGTAGATCCGGACCCCGGCGTCGAGGTCGGCGAGGAGGTACGATTACGGCCGGCCGCCGCGCTCGACGCGGATCACCTCGAAGCCGACGAGGTGGCTGAGCCAGTCGGCGGTCAAGGCGCGCAGCGGGAAGTCGCGGAAGATGCCGCGCCGGATCTCCTGGCCGGCCGCCGCCACCTCGATGGTCTCGACGACGCGCAGCGCGCCGTCCGGCTGCACGGTCACGTCGGCGTCGAACGCCAGGATGCGCTCGCCCTGCGCGGCCGCCGGTCCGGCCGCGATGGCGGCCAGGACAGCCAGCACCGCCGGCAGCAGGCGGAGCAAGCGCCGCATCGCGGCCGTCAGAACGCGACGGACGGCAGCGCCCGGTCGCCGGCGTGCTCGACCTCGTAGTACTCCGCCGGCAGGAACCGGAACCAGCCGGCGACGATGTTGCTCGGGAACGACTCGATCAGGGTGTTCAGGTCGCGGACGCTGCCGTTGTAGTAGCGGCGCGACATCTGGATCTGGTCCTCGAGTTCGGCCAGGGTCGATTGCAGCTCGCGGAAATTGGCGTCGGCGGCCAGTGCCGGATAGCTCTCGGCGACCATCAGCAGCCGCGACAGCGCCGCCGACAGCTCGCCCTCCGCCGCCTGCCGCGCCGCCGGGCCGGCGCCGGCGGCGGCCTGCACCCGCGACCGCATCTCGGTGACCGCCTCCAGCACGCCGCGCTCGTGTTGGGCATAGCCCTTCACGGTGTTGACGAGGTTGGGGATCAGGTCGGCGCGCCGCTTGAGCTGCACGTCGATCCCGCTCCACCCCTCGCGGACCTGCTGGCGCCTGGCGACCAGTCGGTTGTAGATCAGGATGCCCCAGCCGGCGAGCACCGCCGCCGCGACCAGGACCAGCGTGGTCGTCGACATGTCCCCCATCCCCGCACCACTCCCCTTGACGCTGCCGCAGTTTCGAAACGACAGGCGCGGAAACGATAGACATTGCAATCGGCCGGGCGAAGTGAATTTTAGCCTTCGATCGACGGTATCGCTGCGCGCCGGAATCAGGCGTCCGGGCCGTGGAACTCCATCAACCCGAGCACGTGCCGCGCCCGACCGGAGGCGTCGGACAGCGGCAGCAGCAGCCGGGTGTAGAGAAGCTGATCGTTGAGGGTGGCGGCGTCGCGGGTGTTGCGAACCAGGACGCCGGCGGCGTCGTCGACGCACCGCCGATGTTCGTACAGCGTCTCGTCCAGGGCGGCGCCGGTCAGCCGCTCGCCCAGCGAGTCGCCCTTGAGGCCGTGGCCGTAGCGGGAGTTCACCGCTTCGCCGACCAGTCGAAACCTGAAATCGCCGTCGACCGCGTCGAGCAGCACGATGTTCGCCAGCAG
>CAYNFA010000294.1:0-5699 GCA_964396345.1 uncultured Thalassobaculum sp. | reverse complement strand
GCTTGGCGGCGAAGGCGTCGGACGCGCCGACCCGCGCCGCCTCCAGCGCCCGGCGGTGCTCCTCCACCGTCTCCCATACCTGGTCGATGCCCTGTTTGGACAGCGCCGAGCAGGCCAGCACCCGCGCCGTCCAGTGCGGGTCGGCCGGCTGCAGGATGTGCAGCGCCGACTTGTACTCGCGCATCGCCTTCATGGCGCGCTCGCGGTTGTCGCCGTCGGCCTTGTTGACCACCAGCAGGTCGGCGATCTCCAGGATGCCCTTCTTGATGCCCTGCAGCTCGTCGCCGGCGCCCGGCAGCATCAGCACCAGGAACAGGTCGACCATCTCGGCGACCGTCACCTCGGACTGGCCGACGCCGACGGTCTCGACCAGCACCACGTCGTAGCCGGCGGCCTCGACCACCACCATGCTCTCGCGGGTGGCGCGCGCCACCCCGCCGAGGGTGCCGGCCGACGGCGACGGACGGATGAAGGCGCGGGGGTCCTGGCCGAGCGCCGTCATCCGGGTCTTGTCGCCGAGGATCGAGCCGCCGGAGCGGCCGCTGGTCGGGTCGACCGCCAGCACCGCCACCCGCTTCCCTTGCCCGGTCAGGTGGGTGCCGAGCGCCTCGATGAAGGTCGACTTGCCGACCCCCGGCACGCCGGTGATGCCGACCCGGTGGGCGGCACCGGCGTGCGGCAGCAGCCGGACCAGCATCTCCTGGGCGCGGTCCCGGTGCTCGGCCTTGCGGCTCTCCACCAGGGTTATGGCGCGGGCGACGGTGGCGCGGTCGCCGGCACGCACGCCGGCCACGTAGTCGTCGACGCTGAGGCGCCGCCGAGTTGCAGGGTGCGTGCTCACGTGAGGCCCGTCGCTGGGTGGGTCCCGGATCGGCCGATCGGCCGTCCGGGATGACGAAGAGAGCAGGGAGCCACCACCTTATGACGCCATCCCGGGCAAGCGCAGCGCGACCCGGGACCCACCCGACGCCCCGTTGCCCGGGAAACGCCTCGGCACAGCCCTCACGCCGCCCGGCTCTCGTGGCCGAGCGAGGCGATCAGACGGCGCAGCAGGTCGATGGCCGCCTCGGCGATCACCGTGCCCGGCGGGAAGATCGCCGCGGCGCCGGCGGCCCTGACCGCCTCGTAGTCCTGCGGCGGGATCACGCCGCCGGCCACGATCATGATGTCGTCACGGCCGAGCTTGGCCAGTTCGTCGCGCAAGGCCGGCACCAGCGTCAGGTGCCCGGCGGCAAGCGAGGAGGCGCCAACGATGTGGACGTCGTTCTCGACCGCCTGGCGGGCCGCCTCCTCCGGGGTCTGGAACAGCGGCCCGATGTCGACGTCGAAGCCGAGGTCGGCGAACGCCGTGGCGATCACCTTCTGGCCGCGGTCGTGGCCGTCCTGGCCCATCTTGGCGATCAGGATGCGCGGGCGGCGGCCCTCAAGTTCCTCGAACTCGCGGACCAGGTTCCTGACGGTGTCGACCATGCGGCTGGCTCCCACCTCGCTGGAGTACACGCCCGAGATCGCCCGGACCTCGGCGACGTGCCGGCCCCACACCTTCTCGAGCGCCATCGATATCTCGCCGACCGTGGCGCGCGCCCGGGCGGCGTCGACCGCAAGCGCCAGCAGGTTGCCGTCGCCAGTCTCGGCCGAGCGGGTCAGCGCGTCCAGGCGCGCGGCGACATCCCCGGCATCACGCTCGGCGCGCAGCCGCGCCAGCTTCTCGAGCTGGCCCTTGCGGACCCGGGCGTTGTCGACCTTCAGGATCTCGATGTTGTCGGAGCCCTCGACCCGGTACTTGTTGACCCCGACGATGGTCTGGCGGCCGGCGTCGATGCGGGCCTGGGTGCGGGCCGCCGCCTCCTCGATCCGCATCTTCGGGATGCCGGCCTCGATCGCCTTGGCCATGCCGCCGTAGCCCTCGACCTCCTGGATGTGCGCCCAGGCCTTCTCGGCCAGGTCGCGGGTCAGCCGCTCGACGTAGTAGCTGCCGCCCCAGGGATCGATGACCCGGCAGGTGCCGGTCTCCTGCTGGATCAGCAACTGGGTGTTGCGGGCGATCCGCGCCGAGAAGTCGGTCGGCAGCGCCAGCGCCTCGTCGAGGGCGTTGGTGTGCAGCGACTGGGTGTGGCCGTGGGTGGCGGCCAGCGCCTCGACGCAGGTGCGCGTCACGTTGTTGAACACGTCCTGGGCGGTCAGCGACCAGCCCGAGGTCTGGCAGTGGGTGCGCAGCGACAGCGACTTGGCGCTCTGGGCGCCGAACCCCTTCACCAGCTTCGCCCACAGCAGGCGCGCGGCCCGCATCTTGGCGACTTCCATGAAGAAGTTCATGCCGATCGCCCAGAAGAAGGACAGCCGCGGCGCGAAGGCGTCGACGTCGAGCCCGGCGTCGATGCCGGCGCGCAGGTACTGCACCCCGTCGGCCAGCGTGTAGGCGAGTTCCAGGTCGGCGGTCGCCCCGGCTTCCTGCATGTGGTAGCCGGAGATCGAGATCGAGTTGAACTTCGGCATCCGCTCGGAGGCGAAGCCGAAGATGTCGGAGATGATCCGCATCGAGGGCGTCGGCGGGTAGATGTAGGTGTTGCGGACCATGAACTCTTTGAGGATGTCGTTCTGGATGGTTCCGCTCAGCGCCTCCGGCGCCACCCCCTGCTCCTCGGCGGCCAGGATGTAGAGCGCCAGCACCGGCAGCACGGCGCCGTTCATGGTCATCGACACGCTCATCCGGTCGAGCGGGATGCCCGAGAACAGGGTGCGCATGTCGAGGATCGAGTCGATCGCCACGCCTGCCATGCCGACGTCCCCGGATACTCGCGGATGGTCGCTGTCGTAGCCGCGGTGGGTGGCGAGGTCGAAGGCCACCGACAGCCCCTTCTGCCCTGCCGCCAGGTTGCGGCGGTAGAAGGCGTTGCTGTCCTCGGCGGTGGAGAAGCCGGCGTACTGCCGGATCGTCCAGGGCTGGTTGACGTACATCGTCGGGTACGGCCCGCGCAGGTACGGCGGCAGGCCAGGCCAGGTGGCAAGATGGTCGAGGCCGTCGAGGTCGGCCTCGGTGTACAGCGCCTTGACGTCGATGCCCTCCGGCGTGGTCCACACCGCGGCGCCCTCAACCGGCCCGGCGGCGGCGGCCTCGGAGCGGCGGTCGACCGTCGCGAAATTCGGGATCCGGCTCATCACGCACCTCCTGTGGGCGTCCACACGCCCAGATCGGCGAGCAGTCCCCGCAGGGTGGCGAGGGTGTCGTCGCCGGCGTACACCCAGCCGTCGATGCCAGCCACCTTCCACTCGGCCTCGCGGTCGCCCGGCCGCCCGGCGATCCAGACGCGCGCGACGCCTGCGGCCTTGAGCGCCCCGGCGATCTCGGCCGCCTGCTCGGCGTACACGGTATCACTTGAGCAGATCACGACCAAATCGGCGCCAGCCCCGTCCAGGGCCTCGGCGACCGTCGCCGGGTCGTCGAGTTCGCGGTCGACCGCCTCGATCCCACCGGCGCCGAGGTGGTTGCGCGCGAAGGTGGCGCGGGCGGTGTAGGCGGCGGCACCGCCGACGCCGAGCAGCAGGGCGCGCGGCCGCCGGGCGGCGGCGTCACAGGCGTCGCGCAGTTCCTCGAACGCCTCGCCGAGCCGGTGCGACGGCAGCGGCGCGGCGTGGGGTACTGCCGGTCCCGCCGGCATCAGCGCCGTCAGGTCGACCCCGGCCTCGGCGGCGCGGGCCCGGTCCTCGACGCTGGCTGCCGACGGCAGCGCCTCGCCCGCCGCGCCCAGCCGTCGGCGGGCGGCCGCGACCAGCGCGGCATGGTCGACATCGGCCAGGTCGACCGTCGCCTCGTCGACCTTCGGGAAGGCGTTGACCCCCGTCAGTTCCTCGCGCCGGCGGGCGATCCGGCGCTCACGGGCGCCCCACGCCTCGGCGCAGGCCTTTGCCACGCTGCCGTCGGCGAGTGCCGCGGCCATGCCGCCGCGCGCCTCGATCGCCTGGAAATGGCCCCAGGCCTTTTCGGCGAGGCGGTCGGTGAGAACCTCGACGTACCAGCTGCCGCCGGCCGGGTCGATCACCCGGGCGAGGTGGGACTCCTCCTTGAGGATCAACTGCGTGTTGCGGGCAATGCGGCGCGCGAAGCCGTCGGGAACGCCGAGCGCCTGGGTGTAGGGCAGCACCGTCAGGCTGTCGGCGCCGCCGACCGCGGCGGCGAAGGTGGCGGCGGTCGCCCGCAGCATGTTGACCCACGGGTCGCGCCCGGCCCAGGCGCGCTCGGCGGTGGCGACGTGCAGGGTCAGCCCCCGGCGATCCGGATCCACGCCCGACACCTCCAGCACCCGCGCCCACAGGCCGCGCGCGGCGCGCAGCTTGGCGATGCCGAGGAAGACGTCGACCCCGACCGGCAGGCTCATCACGATCTGCCGGGCGGCGTCCTCGGGCGCCAGACCGCCGGCCTCCAGCGCGCGCAGATAGGCGACGCCGGTGGCCATCGCGTAGCCGAGATCCATCGCCTCGTCGGCGCCGGCGGCGTGGTAGGGCGAGGTGTCGACCGACACCGAGGTCGCGTTCGGGAAGCGGTCGTGCAGGGTGAGCGCGATCGTTGCCAGCCGGGCCAGCGCCGCGTCCAGCGGCTCTCCGGCGGTGCCGAGCCGGGCGAGCGCGCCGAGCGGGTCGGCGCCGACATGGCCCATCGCCGCGTCCGCGGCGATCCCCCGGCGTTCCCACAACCCAGTCAGCAGCGCCGCCGCCGGCAGATACGCCGCCCCCGGCTCCAGCGCCACCACGGCGGCGTCGAGATAGACGTCCTGCAACGCCCGGTCCAGCGCCCCCAGGCCGTCGATCATCACGCCGCCCCGCCCGGCGTCGGCGGCCTCGTCGCGCGCGGTGCGGCCGAGCCGGCCGGCGGCGTCGAAACGCAACGCCACCGAGTTCGCTCCACTCTGCAGGTCCGCGAGGATCTCGGCGTTGACGACGGCCGGGTCGGGATGGACGTGCAGCGCGCGCACGTCCCAGCCGACCGCCGCGCGGTCCAGTGACCCGGCGTTGCGCGTGGCGGCCGACGCCGGCGCCGGCGCGTCGGCCCGGCTGTAGATCGGCTCGGTGCGAATTCCCTCGGCCAGTTCAGTGACCAGCGCCTTCTCGTAGGGAACGCCCTTCAGCGCCTTTTCGACCAACGCCCGCCAAGCGTCCCGGTCGGCCGCCGGAAACTCGGCAGCCAGGGCGAGTGATTCGGTGGACGGGTCCGTCATCGCGTCTCTCCCAGGGGGCGTCCTGGAGATACGACGGGGGACCTGGGTTGGCAACCAGGGCCCGTCAAGACCATTCACCCGATGGCAGCGAGCGCTGGCAATGGCAAGATGCGGGCGACCGTCCGGCGCGGACGGCTCCGCAGGCGCACGTCGGGAGGACAGGCGCATGAAGACCATCTTTGTTGCCACGGATTTCTCCGTGCGGTCCGACCGGGCGATCCGCCGGGCGGTCCTGCTCGCCAAGAAGGCCCGGGCCGCCCTGTGGCTTGTGCACGCGGTGGACGACGATCAGCCGGGAGGGATCGTGGACGCCGAGCGGACAGCGGCCTGGACGTTGCTCGAGGACCAGGCGCGATCGATCTTCGAGGTCGACGGGCTGGATTGCACTCCGCTGCTGGTTCTCGGCGACCCTTTCGAGGCGGTGACCCAGGCCGCCGACGAGCACGAGGCCGACCTTCTGGTGATCGGTCCGCACCGCCGGGAGGT
>CAYNFA010000293.1:0-5704 GCA_964396345.1 uncultured Thalassobaculum sp. | reverse complement strand
TCGATCCGCTCCAGCAGGATGACTTCCATCGTCCTCACTCCTCGTCATGCGGGGCCGCGGCCCCGAGGGAACGCCGGCGGCGTCCCGCTAGGTCTCATCAGGTGCCCGTCACACGGCGGGCGTCGCAGGCGGCGGGCCGGACCGCCCGCGAAAGTCAATGATCGTGTCCACCAGTCCGATCAGCATCAGGATGACCGCTGGCCAGCCGAACAGGAGCAGCAGGACGTACAGCGATCCGAGCCAGAGTCCCGGAGCGCCGCTGCGCCGGAGTGCCCAATGCATGACGGCAAGGCCGCCGAAAAAGAACGGCAGGGCCGCTACCGGCACCAGGTTGTCCGCCAGGTAGCCGAGCCCGCCCGGCAGCAGCGACCCCATCAGTGTCGCCGCGAAGCCCGCCAGCATCCAGCGCGGCAGCCGGATGTCGGCGATGTCCGGCGTCGGCAGCCGGTTCCGGCCGAACCGTCGGAGCACTCCCTGGGCCAGGGCGCCGTTGATCGCAATCAGCAGCGCCCAGAACGTCGCGGCCAGCGCCGGAAACAGCCCGGCGAAGGTTTCCACGAACGCCGACCATTCCGGTGGCGTCGTGCCCGCCGGGTCGGTGACGGCCGCGTTCATCATTGGCTCGAGCCGCTCGCGGATCGCGGCTTCCAGCCCGCCGTCCTGCAGACTGTAGAACAGCGCCCCCGCGATGACCGGGGCGGCAGCGCAGGCCACCAGAGTCATCACCAGCCGGACCGGCCGGTGCGGCCACCGCTCGGCCTGCCACATCAACAGGGCCGCCGGCAGGGCGTTGACGATGCCGTAGTACAGGCCAGCGCCGGTCCCGACCGCGATCAGGATCGCGATCGTTGCCGCACCCCCGGCTGCCGCCCCGTGGAACAGGCCCCAGGACAGTCCGACCAGGAACAACGGCAACGTCGCCAGCACGGCGAGCAGCATCCCGCCCGGCGAATCCGGCTGGGCCGCGAACAGCAAGAGCGCGCTGGTCGCCGCCGCCGCACCGACCGGGAGCCATCCGGAGTTCATCGGTCATGACCGTCCGTCTGAGGCTTGCCCGGCGCCCTTACGTCACTTCAGGACGTAGGGGAGCAGGGCCAGGAACCGCGCGCGCTTGATGGCGCGGGCCATCTCACGCTGCTTCTTCGCGGACACCGCCGTGATCCGGCTCGGCACGATCTTGCCGCGCTCGGACACGAAGCGGGACAGCAGCTTGGTGTCCTTGTAGTCGATTGCGGGCGCGGTCGGACCGGAGAACGGGCAGGACTTGCGGCGCCGCATGAAGGGGCGGCGCACCGCCGCCCGAGCGATCTGAAGCTGGCTCATGGCTCACTCTCCCTGTTCTTCGCGGTCACCGTCACGCGGACGACGCTCGCCCCGATCCCCACGGTCACCGCGATCGCCACGATCGCGGTCGCCGAAGCGGTCGGGCCGCTCACGATCGCCGCGCCGGCCGCGATCACGGTCCGACTTCGCCTGCATCATGACGGACGGGCCCTCCTCTAGGGCTTCGACCTTGACGGTGAGGTAGCGCAGGATGTCCTCGTTCAGGCGCATGATACGCTCCATCTCGGACACCGCCGCGGAGGGCGCCTCGAGGTTGAACAGGACGTAGTGGCCCTTGCGGTTCTTATTGATTCGATAGGCGAGGCTGCGAAGCCCCCAGTACTCGCGCTTCTTGACCTCGCCGCCGCCGGTAGCGACGATCTCGGTGAACTGGTCGGCGAGTTGGTCGACCTGGGCGGACGAGATGTCCTGGCGTGCAATGAACACGCTCTCGTAGTACGGCATTGCGCACTCCTTGCGGATGTTGCGCCCCGCGGCGGCGCCGCGGAGCAAAGCCGGTCGGGACGACACCCGTGCCGGCAAGGAGTTATGTCTCCGGGCGCCTGGACGTCCGGAAGGCGCGCACTATACGCATCGCCGCCTCTGGCGCAAGCGGAATGCGGCCGTGTTACAGGCTGGGCGGCCCCTTCTTGGCAAACTCGTGCTTGATCAGGAGGACGTCCACGAAACCGATATGTCCGCGCGCCAGCCAGTAGTCGCCGAGCTCGATCAGCATGGCCATGGGGATCGGCTCGAAGGCGGCGACATCATGACCCCTGAAGAAGCAGGCGTGATAGCCGACTTCCTGGAGCCGGGTGAGCGCCGTCGCGAACCGGGTCTGGGCCCGGATGTTGTTCGCCGGGCAGAACTCCATGACGATTTTCGGGCTGCGTTCCCTGACCCTGAACAGCTTTCGGGCTGCGTTCCCTGAACAGCGGCGCCCGCCCATCAGGATGTCGGCTTCGAGGCCCTCGGCGTCGATCTTCACGTAGCTCGGTGCCACGCCGTGGTCCATGCACGCCTGATCGATGGTTACCACCTCGATCCCGACACTTCCGGCCGGCGCTTGGCCATCCCGGGCCACCGCCGTCGCGCCGCTGTCGTACAGGTCGACCTCGATCCTGGCGGAGCCGTTGGACAGGCCGAGCGCGCGGGCATCGACGGTGATGTTCGGCAGCCGGTTCTCGACCGCGTTGAGGGTCAGAAGCCGTCGCATCGCGGGATGCGGCTCGAAGGCCACCACCCGTCCGCCAGGTCCCACCGTCCGCGCCGCGAGCATCGAATGATAGCCGACGTTGGCGCCGACATCGAAAAACACCTCGCCGGGTTTGAGCCGTTGACGGAAGAACGCCGAAATGTGCCGCTCGTAGATGCCGTTCTGCGCGACGCGCCGCGCGAGTTCGTCGCTGCGCATCGCTCGCAACCCGAACGTCGCGCCGAACACCGAGCAACGCAACGGCGCCTCGGTGGCGATCGCCTTGAGGTCGCGGTCGATCAGCGGCAGCCGCGACAGCGCAGTGCGCAAGGCGGCGTCGTGCGCGACCCCGGCTTCACCAACCAGTCCTGCCAGGGCGCTTGCGGTCCCGGGCGCGCGCAGGATCTCACGCTGAAGGCGCCGCTTGGTGCTCGGATCCATACCGTCGCTCTGGCCCTTGACCACGGGTCGTGATCAATGGTGCCTACTATCTCCCTTGGCCGTTGTCGACGGCTTGCCGCATGCTGGGAGACAGCGGCCAAGGGAACCTTGACTCCCGGGAACCGCTGCCGCATGTGACCGGCCGTTGACGCTTCGCCGGGATGGGCACGCCGGGGCTGCGGCTTGCTGCCCGGGCGAACTTGGACCGAAGAGGATCCGAATGACCGTCGCGCGAACCGTCCGAGCTTTCGTTTTTCCAGGCCAGGGTAGCCAGACCGCCGGCATGGGCAAGGACCTGAACGACGCCTACCCTGCGGCACGCGCGGTGTTTCAGGAAGTCGACGACGCGCTTGGTGAATCGCTATCGCGGTTAATATGGGAAGGGCCGGAGGAACGCCTGACACTGACGGCCAACGCCCAGCCGGCGCTGATGGCGGTCAGCCTCGCGGTGGTCCGGGTGATCGAGACCGAGAGCGGTCGGGGCTTCGCCGAACTGTGCGACTACGTGGCTGGCCATTCGCTCGGGGAGTATTCGGCGCTGGCCGCGGCCGGGACCTTCGACGTAGCGACCGCCGCCAAGTTGCTGCGCCTGCGTGGCGATGCCATGCAGCAGGCCGTTCCGGTCGGTGTCGGGGCCATGGCGGCGCTGATCGGGGTCGAATTGGAGGTGGCGCAGGCACTGGCCAGGGCGGCGGCCGAAGGCGAGATCTGCGACGTCGCCAACGACAACGGCGGCGGCCAGGTGGTTTTGTCCGGCCATGCCGGAGCGATCGACCGCGCGGTTGCGCTGGCCCCCGGGCACGGTATTAAGCGCGCGCTCAAGCTGACGGTCAGCGCCCCGTTCCATTGCGCCCTCATGGCGCCAGCCGCCGACGCCATGGCGTCGGCGCTGGCGACCGCCGATCCCCGCCCGCCGGTGGTGCCCGTCGTGGCGAACGTGAGCGCGTCGCCGACCACCGATCCCGACCTCATCCGCCGGCAACTGGTTGAGCAGGTGACCGGTCGGGTACGCTGGCGCGAGTCGGTCATGACGTTCGCCGGACTTGGCATCCGCTCGGTGGCCGAACTCGGGGCCGGAAAGGTGTTGAGCGGGCTGGTGCGCCGGATCGACAAGGACCTGGAGGCGGTTGCCATCAACGGACCGGCCGACGTCGACGCCTTCTTGGCCTCGCTCGGCTGAACGCAGGGAGGCAGGAGCATGTTCGATCTGACCGGCAAGAGCGCGCTGGTGACGGGCGCGACCGGAGGCATCGGCGCCGCGATCGCCGAAGCTCTGCATGGGCAGGGCGCCCACGTGGTGCTGTCGGGCACCCGCGAGGCGGTGCTTGAGGAGCGGGCTGCCGCGCTCGGCGACCGCGTCTCGGTGGCGGCCGCCAACCTGGCCGATCTAGACTCCGTCGAGGGGCTGGCGAAGCGCGCCGAAGAGCTCGCCGGCGGCGGGATCGACATCCTGGTGAACAACGCCGGGATCACCCGCGACGGCCTGCTGATGCGGATGAAAGACGACGACTGGGACACCGTGCTGGCGGTCAATCTGTCTGCCGGATTTCGGCTGTCGCGGGCGCTGGTGCGCGGCATGATGAAGCGGCGCTGGGGCCGGATCGTCGGCATATCCTCGATCGTCGGCGCCACCGGGAACCCCGGGCAGACGAACTACGCCGCCGCCAAGGCCGGTATGGTCGGGTTCTCCAAGGCGCTGGCCGCCGAGATCGCGAACCGCGGAATCACTGTCAACGTCGTGGCGCCCGGCTTCATCGACACCGCCATGACCGAGGCGCTGACCGATGCCCAGAAGGAGAAGCTGCTGGCGGGCGTGCCGGTCGGGCGACTCGGTACCCCCGGTGATATCGGCGCGGCCGTGGTGTACCTGTCCAGCCAGGAGGCGGCCTACGTCACCGGCGCCACGATCCATGTGAACGGCGGCATGGCGATGCTCTGACCGCGGGCCGTGCCGGGCATGCTGGCCTTGGGCCGGGAGTTGTGATACAGCCCGCCGATCCGACTTCCGGGACCGCTTCGTGGAGCCCGGACATCAAGGAAAACGCCGGCCGCACCGGCCGATATCGAGAAAAAGTTCAGAGGGTCTTGAGATATGAGTGACGTCGCCGACCGGGTGAAGAAGATCGTCGTCGAGCATCTCGGGGTCGAGGAGGGCAAGGTCACCGAGAACGCGAGTTTTATCGACGATCTTGGCGCCGACAGCCTCGACACGGTCGAGCTCGTCATGGCGTTTGACGAGGAGTTCGGCTGCGAGATCCCGGACGACGCCGCCGAGAAGATCCAGACCGTCAAGGATGCGATCGATTTCATCGAGAGCAATTCCTGACGCTAGCATCGGTGTCGCCGGATCGAAGGCCCGGCGACACCGGTGGTCGCCGAGTTGAGGGGAACGCGGCATGCGACGAGTGGTCGTCACGGGCCTTGGGCTCGTAACCCCGCTGGGCTGTGGGGTCGCGCACAACTGGGAACGCCTTCTGGCCGGCCGCTCGGGCCTCCGCGCGATCGATAGCTTTGACGTTTCGGACCTGCCGGCGAAGATCGCCGGCGTGGTTCCGAGCGGTCCCGGGGCAGAGGGTGGCTTCGATCCCGACGAGTGGCTGGAGCCCAAGGAACAGCGCAAGATCGATCGGTTCATCCTGCTCGGGATCGCGGCGGCCCAGCAGGCGGTCGACGATTCCGGCTGGAAGCCCGCCGACGACGAAAGTCGCAACCGAACCGGCGTGATGATCGGCTCCGGCATCGGCG
>CAYNFA010000292.1:0-5708 GCA_964396345.1 uncultured Thalassobaculum sp. | reverse complement strand
ACTGCCCGGCCTCGAAGGCGAGGTTGATCTCCTCCAGCACCACCTGGGCACCGAAGCGCTTGTGCAGGCCGCGAGCCTCGAACAGCGCCATGGGTCAGCCCTCCGCCTCTGTGGCCCGCGCCGGCCGGCGCCGCCGCGCCGCCGTCCGGCGCACGAGTTCCTGCCAGATCCCGGCCAAGCCCTGCGGCTTGAACATCACCAGGGCCATGAACATGAGGCCGAACCACAACAGCCACGTCTCGGTGTAGGCACCCAGCACGTCACGCGCGACGAAGTAGAGGACGACCCCCAGCACCGGCCCCCAGAAGCTTACGAACCCGCCGCCGATGAGCACCATCAGGACGATGATCCCCGACCACTGCAGGCTCATGACGTTGATGTAGGCGCCCTCCTGGGCCATCGCGAACAGGCCCCCGGCCAGGCCCGCGACCGCGCAGGAGAGCGTGAAGACCGACCACTTGTAGAAGGTGACCGGGTAGCCGACGAACGCCACCCGGGTCTCGTTCTGCTTGATCGCCCGGAGAACCCGCCCGTAGGGCGAGTTGGTCAGCCGCCAGAGCACCACCACCAGCGCGGCGTAGACCGCGAAGCACAGGTAGTAGAACTCGATGTTGCCGGCGGTCGGCAGCTCCACCGGCCCGAGCGGGACCGGCAGTCGGGCGATGTTGAGCAGCCCGTCCTCGCCGTGGGTGACGTCGGTCCATTTGCTGGCGATGAAGAAGTAGATCTGCCCGAAGGCGATCGTCATCAACGCGAAGTAGATGCCGCGCCGGTGCGACAGGAACAACGCGGTGGCCGCGCCGAACGCTCCGGTCACCACGACCGCCGCCGCCAGGCAGAACCACAAATTCGGCCAGACCTCGAACTGCGCCAGGCCGAAGGCGTAGGCGCCGATGCCGAGGAACGCGCCGTGCCCGAACGACGGCAACCCCGTGTACCCGAGCAGCAGGTTGTAGCCGAGCGCGAAGATCACCCAGATCAGGATCTCGGCACCGAGGTAATGGTACAGGCCGACGGCTTCGATCCAGAACGGCAGCGTCCCGAACACCGCGTAGGACAGCAGGATCGGCGCCGTCAGCCAGGCGGTGGTCTGCTTGGTGTCGCTCTCCATCCGCTCAGGCCTCCAGCACGCTGGACTTGCCGGCGAGGCCGCGCGCCCGGAACGTCACCACCAGCAGAAGCAGCAGGTACATCGACAGCAGCGACCAGTCGGTGAAGAACGCCGCGGTGAGCGCCACCACCAGGCCGACCATGATGCCGGCGCTGACCGCGCCCCAGAAGCTGCCGACCCCACCGAGCACGATGATCACGAACGCCGGGATGACCGCGTCGACACCGACCACCGGACGGATGCCCCAGATCGGCGCCATGATGATTCCGGCGACGCCGGCGAGCGCCGCCCCGAACCCGAACACCAGCAACCGGAGCCGCGTCAGGTTGTAGCCGAGCGCCCGCACCATCTCGCTGTCGTGGGCGCCGGCCTTGATCACCGCCCCGTAAGGCGTCTTGTTGAGGAATACCCACAGCACGCCGATCATCGCCGCCGCGAACACCGCGGCGTAGATCCGGTAGGTGGAATAGATCAGGTCGCCGGCGATGAAGCCGCCGGAGATCTCGCGCGGTATCGGCAGGAAATACTCGCTGCTGCCCCAGATCGAGCGGATCACCTCCTCCAGCACCAGCGCGGCGCCGAAGGTCAGCAGCAGGCCGTACAGCGGGTCGGTGCCGTAGGTCCGCCGCAGGCAGATCTCGAGACCCATTCCGACCACCCCCACCACCAGCGGTCCGACTACCAGCGCAATGGCATAGCGGGCGCCCGCCGGCAGCGCGTAGTAGGGCTCCAGGAAGGCGAACGGCAGACCGCCATCGGGTGCCATGACAGCCAGGGCCACGTAGGCCCCGAGTGCGAACAGCGAGCCATGGGCCAGGTTGATCACCTCCATGACGCCGATGATCAGCATGAAACCGAGCGCCAGCAGGGCGAACAGCAGGCCGAGCGCCAGCCCGTTCAGGATGTGGGGAAGCAGGTGCAGGAGCATGCGCGGCTGACCTCCGGGCACCCGGAGGCCGGGCGCCGATTCCGTCTCGAGGAAGGCGGGGACCCGCCGGGCGCGACGCGCAGCGGGTCCCGGGGCCGTGAGGAAGCCGTCAGCCCTGGTCGTAGGACGGGGTCGCCTCGTAGGTCTCGAGCTTGCAGTCCCGGGTCGCGTCGGAGCGGATCGACTCCGGGTCGGCGCTGCTGATGATCTCGAAATAGTCGGACTCATCCCGCGGCTTGGGATTGCCCTGGGCCAGATAGATCGTCTGCTGGACCTGATGCGAGCCGGCGTCGATCACCGCGTCGTGGTGCTGCATTCGATCGTCCGCCTTCATGACGCGACCCTCGAGCGCCTTGATGATCTTGAGGTTGTCGGTGGAGCCGACCTCCTGCACCGCCCGCAGCAGCTCGCGCACCGCGACGTAGCCGTTGTAGGTGACGTTGCCCGGAACGTTGATCCGGGTGGTCGGATAGCGCTCCTGGTAGCGTTTCACGAAGTCGGCCGCGCCCGGCACGTCGAGATAGTGGTACCATGTGGTGCCGAAGACCCCGAAGACGGCGTCGTGGCCGAGGCCGTAGATGTCTGGCCAGTCCTGCTGGTTGTTCATCCAGGCGGGCTTGCGGTCGAGCTTCATGTCGCGCACCTGCTGGCGCATGACCTTGAAGTCGTCACCGCCGACGGCGGCCGCGACCACGTCGGGCTTTGCCTGCTGGATGCGAAGCAGCACGCTCGCCCAGTCGCGCGTGCCGACCGGGATCGCCACCTCCTCGGCGATCTCGGCACCGTTGGCGATCGCCACCTTCTTGGTTGCCTCGTTGGTGGTCTGCCCCCAGACGTAGTCGTTGTAGATCAGGAACCAGCGCTTGCCGAAGGTCTGGACGGCGTTGCTGGCCGACGCCTTCGAGAAGTTCTCGCCGTTGCCGTCCCACACGAACTTCACGCGGTGGCAATCCTTGCCGGATTCCGACGGCGAACTCGAGTTGGTGTTGAAGTACACGCAGCCGTACTTCTGGGCCACCTGGCCGATGGCGTTGGCGACCCCGGACTGGATGGCGCCGACCAGGAAGTGGACGTTCTCGCGGTTGATCATCCGCTCCGCCACCCGGGTGCCGGTCTGCGGGTTGGTCTCGGTGTCCATCCAGACCGTCTCGATCTTCCGGCCAAGCACGCCGCCCGCCTCGTTGAACTCGGCGATGGCCATCTCGGTGCCGCGGCGTTCGGCCTGCCCGGAGTTGGCGAACTGCCCGCTGGCGTCATGGGTCAGTCCGATGCGGATCGGCTTGTCGGAACTGGCCGCGTAGACCCGGTTGTGCTTCCACGGCCCGAACAGGGCCGCCCCCCCGGCGGTCCCGGCGAGCAGCGAGGTCTGCAGAAAGCTGCGCCGCGTGGTGATGATCTTGGACATGGCAACCTCCCCATCGGCGGACGTTCGCGCCGCCGTATCGTTGGCCGGTCCGTTTGCGGGCCGGCGATGGCGCCCGCGAGGGGCGAGGCAAGCCCGGCAGCGCCGGGCTCAGGGTTCAGCCGACACCGTCTCGGCGTCGGCCGGCACGAGCAGTTCCAGCGCCGTGTAGTCGTCGGAATACTCGATCACCCGGTGGGCGATCTCGGGCTCCTGATACATGCAGGAGCCTTCCTCCATGCGGACCTCACCGATCCCCTCGAACCAGACCCGGGCCCACCCCTTGAGGACGTAGACCATCTGGAAATCCAGCCGGTGGAAGTGCAGGTCGCCGCTGCTTTCGCAGGGGCCGTTCGGGCGGTGGACGTGCGCTCGCAGCTTTCCGCCGGTCTTCTCCGCCATGCCGAGATCCCGGTAGTCGAAGAAGCCGCGGAAGCCGGGCTTCCACTCCGCATCGCGGGCGTGCTGCACGTGGAAGGTGCCGCGCCCGAACGCGGCCGGGCCATAGTGATCGGCCATTCCTTGTCCCCTCTCCGCTGCCGGCGACACGCCGCTTGATCGAAGGAATATTCGATGATTTGAATTAGAAAGAAAATTCACATTATGAGTCAATGTGAAATTTTCATTGTGCGCCTGATCGACGAAGATATTTTCGATCGGTGTTGCCGAGGGGAAAGCGGAACCGCTATACGCGGCCGGTTCCTGCCGAGGAGTGAACCAATGGCCTCAGACGCGGCGGCGCCGGCGTCCTTCGACAGCCTCCGACACCAGGTGCAGGAGAGGTACGAAGCGCTGAGCCCGCATCTGCAGCGGCTCGCCCGGCTGGCGTTGGAGGATCCCAACAGCTTCGCCCTGCAGACCGTCACCAGCCTGGCCCAGACGGCCGAGGTGCAGCCCTCCACCCTGATCCGGTTCGCCAAGGAGTTCGGGTATTCCGGGTTCTCGGAGATGCAGAAGGTCTTCAAGCTGAGACTGATCGAAGGAGCCCCGGCGTATCGCGAGCAGATCTACCGACATCGCGACCGCCTCGAGGCGACCGCCGAGACCGACCCGATGGCGATCCTGCGGGAATTCACGGACGCGTCGATGCTGTGCCTGGAGCGCCTCAAGGAAACCGTCGATCCCGCCGCGCTGACGCGCGCGATCCAGATGATGGCCGGCGCCGAGCACATCTACGTCATCGGCCAACGGCGCGCCTTTCCGATCGCCGCCTACATCGCCTATGGCCTGGCGCGTCTGGAGCACCGGGCACACCTGCTCGACTTCGTGGGCGGCATGGTCCCGCAACAGGCGGCGACGCTCAGGCCCTCCGACCTGCTGATCGCGGTCGCCTTCGCCGAGTACACCACGGCCGTCGTCGACGTGGTGCGGGATGCCCATATCCGAAACATTCCGACGCTCACCATCACCGACGTCCCGACCAGCCCGCTCGCCAAGCACGGAACCGTCTATTTCTGCGTCGACGATGCCGACATCCACCGGTTTCGGCCGCTCGCGGGGTCGATGAGCCTGGCCCAGTCGCTGATCATCGGCCTCAGCTACCTGAAGGATGCCCGCAAGGAATCAGTGGGCAGCTGACGTCTCGCTGCATTGTGAAGCCAGCCCGCGAGACGCCCGAACGCAATTACTTGCAAATTTATTTATATTATATGTAATCCCCCATGGGCCTGGGACGGGATGGGGATGGTCAGAATGACCAATAGTGACGACGGCGTTGATTCGTCGAACGAAAATCGCAGCTCCGGCGGCCGTGAGCGCGGTCGGGACGAGCGTCCATCCGACGCGCGCAATGAAGGTGATCGCGAGGGGCCTCCCGACGTCAACGTGCATCTCGGCTCGAGCCGCGATCCGGACGCCGCGACGCGCGGACAGACCGCCGCGCGCGGACGCAGCGATGGCGGGCTCGAAGTCCGACAGAACGAGGGCCGGGACAGCGGCGAAGCCACGGTTGACGCCTCGCGCGACGAGGACGAAGACCGCGCGTCGGAGGACCGGAACAGCAGCGGCGAGCGGTCGCAGAACGGCCGATCGGACGATCGCGGCAGTCAAGACGGCAATGACTCCGGTCGGATCGCGGGGGGTGAGACCACCAACACCCCTGGACCCGCTACGACCACTGGCGGGGACCAGGGACCGGGACAACTCGCGGGACAATCGCCGGGGAACGGTTCGAGCGCTCCGTCCAATCCGGAGGCCCCGGCAGCGGCTGCAGCGAACCCCGGATCCGCGGACACCGCCTCGAACCCTGGCGAAGGATCGGTTCCGCG
>CAYNFA010000291.1:0-5713 GCA_964396345.1 uncultured Thalassobaculum sp. | reverse complement strand
GTGCTGTACTGGCACAGGAGCCCTGGCCACGGCTGGGCGATGAACCACCCGATCCGGGGCTGGAACGAGTGTCTGATCACCTATGTGCTGGCCGCCAGCGCGCCCGACCACGCCATCGAGCCCGCCGTCTATCACGAGGGTTGGGCGGCCGGGCCGGACTTCCGGAACGGCCGGCGCTACCACGGCATAGAACTGCCGCTCGGCCCGGCCTATGGCGGGCCGCTGTTCTTTGCGCACTACTCGTTCCTCGGCATCGACCCGCGCGGGCTGGTCGACCGCTACGCCGACTACTGGGCGCAGAACCTCGCCCATGTGCGGATCCACGAAGCGCACGGCCGGCTGAACCCCAACGGGTTTGACGGCTACGGGCCCGATTGCTGGGGCCTGACCGCCAGCGACAACGAGGACAGCTACGGGGCCCATGATCCGGCCAACGATCGCGGCGTGGTCACCCCGACCGCGGCGCTCGCCAGCCTTCCCTATTGGCCGGAGGCGGCGATGCGGGCGATGCGGCACTTCCGCCACGCGCTCGGCGACCGGATCTGGGGCCGATACGGTTTCACCGATGCCTTCAACCAAAGCCGCGGCTGGTATGCCACCACCTACCTGGCGATCGACCAGGGTCCGATCGTCTGCATGATCGAGAACCACCGCAGCGGGCTGCTCTGGCGGCTGTTCATGAGCGCGCCGGAGGCTCGGCGTGGGCTGAACCGGCTCGGCTTCTCCAGCCCGTCGCTCGACCCGGGGGTCAGCCCATGACCGATCCGGAGTTTGATCTGGAAGCCTGGATAGAGCGCCGCCTGCCTGACTCGGCCGGGCGGCTGCTGACGGCGGTTTCGGCGACCGGCCTCTCCCGTCCAGGGCCGCGGGTCGGACAGGTGATCGCGCCGTCACCCGGATCGGTGCTGGCGGCGCCCGGGGCCGGTCCGGACGAGCCGAACTACTTCTTTCACTGGCTGCGCGATTCAGCCGTGGTCGTAAGCGCCCTGCTGGTCCTGCATCGACAGGGCCGGCTGCCGACGGCGGCACACGCCCGCTTTGCCGAGGCAATCGCCTTCGACGGCGCGCTTCAGCGCCTCGATGGCGGCGAGGCGGTGGCCGCCGAGGTATGGCCGCCCATGCTGCTGCCGCATCTGCAGGGCTACCTGCGGCCGCGCGAGGAACTGGCGGCGGTGCGGGGCGCGGCGGTGGCCGGCGAGGTCCGCTTCCATCCCGACGGCACCTTCGACCTGATGCGCTGGAGCCGGCCGCAGGACGACGGACCGGCGCTGCGGGCGCTGCGGACGCTCGACATGCTGGCCGGCGAGGCCCTGAAAGGAGACCGGGACCGGCGGCGGGCCGAGGGGCTGCTGGAGGCGGACCTCGCCTACTGCCTCGCCCGCCTCGCCGCGCCGTCCTACGACCCGTGGGAGGAGGAGACGGGCCATCACTTCTACACCCGGCTGGTGCAGCACGCGGCGCTGGCGCGGGCGGCGGCGTGGGCCGCCGCCGGCGGGCATCCCCGGCGGGCGAAGCGGTTCGCCGCCGGCGCCGGAGCCCTGGCCGTGGCGCTGGCCGGCTTCTGGTCGCAAGCCGACGGTTTCTACCGCAGCCGTCTTGCCGGGCCAGGCCTCAGTCCCGCCAAGAGCCTGGACAGCATCGTCCTGTTGGCCGTTCTGCACGCGGGCCTCCCCGACGGGCCGTTCAGCGTCCTCGACCCGAGGGTGGTGGCGACGGTCGACCGACTGGAGAGGTTCTTTGCCGGCTACCTGCCGGTCAATGCCGGCCGTGTCCCGGCCGACGGCGTGCTGCTCGGCCGCTACGCCGGCGACACCTACTACGACGGCGGGGCCTTCCTGCCGTGCTGTTTCGGGCTGGCCGAGTTCCATTACCGACGGGCCGCCGGCGGCCGCGGGGACGCGCGCAACGGCCTGGCGCGAGGCGACGCGGTGCTGGCGTTCGTGCGGCGGTTCCTGCCGGAGGACGGCTCGCTGCCCGAACAACTCGACCGGGTGACCGGGGCCCCGCGCTCGGCCCGTGATCTCTCCTGGAGCCACGCCGCGTTCGTGACGGCGGCGGCTTCCCGCGCTGCGTCCCGACAGTGGCCGGACGAAGTGGGCTATACGGTCCGCTCCGCGCCTGGCGATGGGAGCCGATCATGACGCGGGTGAAGTGGGGTGGGCTCGGCGCTCAGCCGGAATCGGCCTCGGGCTTCGGTCGCCCGAGCACGCGGTGGGTCAGCCGCCGGGTGCCGATCCAGATCGCCGCGACCACCAGCGGCAGGGCAAGCGCGGTCGCCACCGTCGGGTCGACGCCGCCGAGCCGATCGGCTTTCGCCAGCCCGTCCAACGCGGATTTTACCAGGCCGAGCGCGTAGTAGCTGACCGCCACCACCGACAGGCTCTCGACGGTGCGCTGCAGGGCGAGAGCCTGGGCGGCCCGGCGGTTCATCGATTCCAGCAGGTCGCGGTTCTGGGCCTCCAGTTGCACCTCGATGCCGGTGCGCAGCAGGCTGGAAAGCCGGTTTGCGCGCCGCGACAGGGCCTCCTGGCGGGTCGCGACTGAGGCGCAGGTGCGCATCGCCGGCGACAACCGGCGCATCAGGTAGCCGAACAAGTCGATATGGCCCTCGATGACCGAGGACTTCAGGTTCTCCAGCCGGTCCTCGACGATCTCGGCGTAGGCGATGCTGGCGCCGTAGCGGTAGTTGGAGGCGGCGACCACCTCCTCCAGTTCCGCCGAGAGACCGGACAACTGCGTCAGCAGCGCCTCGTCGCTGAGCCGTCGGCCGCCGTCGGCGAGGGTCTCGGCCACCTCGGCCAGGCCCCGCTCGATGCCTTCGATGCGCGGGCTGGCGGCGCGGGCGATCGGCAGCGACAGCATCGCGAAGCGCGCGTAGGTGATCACTTCAAGCACCCGCTGCACCAACTGGCCGAGCAGCATCGGCTCGATCGCGCCGACGCGGACCAGCAGGCGCTCGAAGCCGCCATCGTGGGTCCGCAGGTCGCCGTAGAGTTTGCCCTCGCCGGAGGCCAGCGTGCAGCCGAACACCGGATTGCCGTCGAACCAGCGCGACAGGCGGTTGGCGTCGACCGGTTCATCGGCGTCGGTGGTCACGGTCAGGTTGACCGCCAGCAGGACCTCGCCGAACAGCCGCTCCGCCCATTCCGTCGGCACGAGGTCGAACACCGTCTCGGCGAACGGGTGCTCGATCGGCTCCTCGCGCATCAGGGTGTAGGTCGAGAACTCGGTATGGCGTTCCCATTTCACCACGAACGGGCCGAGATCGACCGTGAAATGCTTGGCGCCCGGGGTCGGCTCGGCCTTGCCGTAGCGCCGGCACAGGGAGGCGAACTGAACGTGGTCGCGGGCGCCGCCGCGCTCACCGGTGGCGATCGCCAGATGCGAGACCCGCAGCGGCGCCGACATCGGCCGGAACGGCCGGTCGTGCAACTCCAGTGTCAACGCGTCGCGTTCTGGATGGAACTGCATCACTCGCCCGCCCTTGGCCTGCCGTAGTGTGGCGGGCAGACGGAGCGTTTACCAGGGCGGATCATCGCTGGCGGCAACGCGGCGAGCCCCGACATTCGCCGGGACTTTCGCTCACCTCGTTCCATAGCCGACGCCGCTGCACGCTCACGGGCCGAGATCCGG
The DNA here is from genome assembly GCA_964396345.1 of uncultured Thalassobaculum sp. Taxonomy (GTDB): domain Bacteria; phylum Pseudomonadota; class Alphaproteobacteria; order Thalassobaculales; family Thalassobaculaceae; genus Thalassobaculum_A. Next base: position 2,080 of record CAYNFA010000291.1, on the reverse strand, counting down.
ACTGCGTCAGCGAGCCGGACCGATCTGCTGACCGGCTTGATCGAGCAGATCGAGAACGACCTGGTCAGTCCGGACAAGCCGAAAGGCATGGCGGAAGTCGAGGCCGCGATGGCCGCTGCATTCGCTTGACGCGGAGCCCGAGAGCTACCCCGCCGCGCTCGCCGGCGGCGCCCCGGCCTCGTCGTCGATCAGGCTCTCGCCCGGCTTCACCACGGTGAAGTCGACCGGCACCATCGCCAGCGCCGGACGGCCGTCGGCGTCGAGGGTGACGCGGGTGAAGGCGGTGGCGTCGAGATTGCCGGTCTCCGGGTAGTCCTCGCGGAAATGCGCGCCGCGGCTGTCCTCCCGGGCCAGCGCCGCCACGGCGATGACCTCGGAGACCGCGATCTGGCTCTCCAGGTTCAGCCAGTCGTGCCACGTCAGGTTGAAGGCGCGGTCGCCGTCGGCGAGGCCGGTGCGGTGCAGTTCGGCGCGCAGGTCCGCCAGGCCGGCGAGGCCGCGCCGCAGGCCGTCGGCGGAGCGCAGGATCCCGACCTCGTCCCACATCAGGGTCCACAGCCGCTCGCGCAGCCCGCCGAGATCACCCGGCACCAGCGCGAACGGCGCCTCGGCGCGGGCGACGGCGGCGTCGATGGCGGCGCGGTCGGGTTCCGGCAGGGCCGAGCCGCGCCGCACCCGGCCGGCCATCACGTCGCCGGCAATCCCGCCGAATACCGTCGAATTGGCGACCCCGTTGCCGCCGAGGCGGTTGGCGCCATGGACGCCGCCGCAATCCTCGCCGGCGGCGAACAGGCCGGGGATCGCCGTGGTGGTGTCGATCTCGAACTCGACGCCGCCCATCATGTAGTGGGCGGTTGGCACCACCTCGACCCGGCCGCCGGCCAGGTCGAACCCGCAATCGGCGCAACGCTTGACCATGCCGGGGAAGCGCCGGGCGACGTCCCCCGGCCCGAGGTGCTTCATCTCGATCCACACCCCGCCCATCGGCGTGGTGCGGCCGGCGCGCATCTCGCGGTAGATCGAGCGGCTGACGACGTCGCGGGTGGCGCGCTCGCCGGCGCGGTCGTAGTCGGCCATGAAACGGCGGCCGTCGCCGTTTAGCAGATAGCCGCCGGCGCCGCGCAGCCCCTCCTCGAGCACCGTCCCGGTCATCCTGGTGTCGGGCCCGGCGAGCAGGCCGGTCGGGTGGAACTGCACCATCTCCATGTCGCGCAGCGGCAGCCCGAGGCGCAGCGCCATCGCCATGCCGTCGCAGGCCTTGTCGCCGGACGGCGTGTGGTAGAGGTACATGGTCGGCCCGCCGCCGGTCGCCAGCAGCACGGCGCGCGCCCGCACCATCCGGTAGCGGCCGGTGCGCATGTCGATCAGCAGCGCCCCCGCCAGGCCGGAACCGTCGGCCGCCATGACCAGCTCGATCGCCCGATGCTCCTCCAGGCGCCGCACGCCGCGCGCCCAGACCTGCTCCATCAGCCGGTTGACGATCTCGATGCCGGTCAGGTCACCCTTGTGAACGGTGCGGTCGAAGGACTGGCCGGCGAACGCCTTCTGGTGCAGCGAGCCGTCGGGGTTGCGGTCGAAGAAGCAGCCGAGCTCGTTCTCCAGCTCGCGGATGCGCTCGACCGCGCCCTCAACCAGCCGCCAGGCGAGGTCCTGGCGCGGCAGCCACTTGCCACCGACGATGGTGTCCATGAAGTGGCGTTCGAGACTGTCGGTCGGGGCCAGCGCGACGTTGAAGCCGCCCTGCACCATGCGGGTGCAGCCGCATTTGCCCATCAGGCCCTTGACCGCGACGGTCACGTCCAGGTCGGGGTCGGTCTGCAGGGCGTGCAGCGCCGCGAACAGCCCGGCGCCGCCGGCGCCCAGGATCAGGATATCGGTGTCGAGGCGTTCCACGGTCAGCCGGCCCTCACCAGGAACACCGCGCCGACGACGACGGCGAGCACGGCGCCGAACGCGATCAGTCCCTTGCGGGTGTCCCGCCACGGCAGCAGTTCGAGCAGCATGACCCGGGTCCCGGCGGCGAGGTGGATGGTCAGGAACGTCACCAGGCCCCACTCGCCGATCACGAAGGCCGGATGCT
>CAYNFA010000290.1:0-5720 GCA_964396345.1 uncultured Thalassobaculum sp. | reverse complement strand
CCGGCACGGACGCAATGCTCTCAGGCGCAATCAGCGCCGTCACGCTCGGCCCGGCTGGCCCCATAGGTCAGGTTGCGGCGCACCGACAGGTGCTCGAACAGGCTGGCCTCCTGGAACACGTAGCCGACCGGCCGCCGGTGCGGCTGCAGGAAGACTCCGCGCGCGCAGTCCTGCCAGGTTTCGTCGCCGAGGGTCAGGCGGCCCGGCAGGTGCTGCAGGCCGGCCATGCAGCGCAGGATCGTGGTCTTGCCGCAGCCGGACGGTCCGAACAGCGCGGTGATGCCGCGCATAGGCACCTGGAAGCCGATGTCCAGCTCGAACCGCCCCAGCCGCCCGGCGAAGGTGGCGTCGATCGTCGCGGCGTCGCCGATGTCGCGCGGGTTCATGGCCGCGGCCTGGCGATGCGCTTTTCCAGCAGCATCGTCGCCAGGATGACCGCGAACGCGAACACCAGCATGCCGGCGGCCAGGATGTGCGCCTGGGTCCACTGCAGGGTCTCGACGTAGTCGTAGATCGCAACCGACAGCACCTTGGTCTCGCCCGGAATATTGCCGCCGATCATCAGCACCACGCCGAACTCGCCGACGGTATGCGCGAAACCCAGCACCGCGCCGGTCACGAATCCCGGTCGGGCCAGCGGCACGGCGACGCTCCAGAACGTGTCCCAGGGCGTCGCCCGCAGGGTCGCCGCGACCTCCAGCGGCCGGTCGCCGATCGCCGCGAAGGCGTTGCGGATCGGCTGCACCACGAACGGCATCGAGTACAGCACCGAGCCGATCACCAGGCCTTCGAAGGTGAAGGCCAGCGAGCGGCCGCCGAACAGCCCGGCGATCCAGCCGCCCGGGCCATGTGGCCCGAGCGCTACCAGCAGGTAGAAGCCGAGCACCGTCGGCGGCAGCACCAGCGGCAGGGCGGTGAGGGCTTCGACCGCGGATCGCGCGCGCGACCTTGTGTGGGCGAGCCACCACGCGAGCGGAGTTCCGATCACGATCAGGATCGCCGTGGTCACCAGGGCCAGGTAGAGGGTCAGCCAGAGCGGCCCGAGATCGGGAAGGCTCATCACTTCTCCACGCCATACCCGAACAGCCCGATGATCTCCCGCGCCGGACCCGATTTCAAGAAATCCAGAAACGCCCGCGCCGCGTCGTTGCCGGCGCCGGCCTTCAGGAGAATGGCGTCCTGGCGGATCGGGGCGAAGAGCTCCTGCGGAACATCCCACCGGCTGCCCCGTGCCGGCGCCCGCGGACTCAACACCGCCGAGAGCGCCACGAAGCCGAGCTGGGCGTTACCGGTCGCCACCATCGAATGGGTCTGGCCGATGTTCTGGCCCATGACGATCTTGCCCTTCAGGGACTCCCAAAGCCCGAGGCCCTGCAGAACCTCGCGCGCGGCGACGCCGTAGGGCGCCAGATCGGGGTTGGCGATCGCGATGTGCCGCACGCCGCTCGCCGCCAGCGCCGCCTTGCCGTCGCCCGGTATCGCGGCCGGATCGCTGCTCCAGAGCGTCAACCGCCCGATCGCGTAGGTGAACCGGGTGCCGCTCACCCCCGCGCCCTCGGCCTCCAGGCGCTCCGGGGTCCTGGCGTCCGCCGAGAGCAGGATCTGGAACGGGGCGCCGGCGGTGATCTGGGCGTACAGCTTGCCGGTCGAACCGGTAGTCGCCAGCAGGCGATGGCCGGTCTCCCGCTCGAAGACCGGCGTCAACTCCTCGATGACCTCGGCGAAGTTGGCCGCGACCGCGACCAGCGCCTCGGCGGCGCGCGCGGGCGCGGTGACGACCGGCAGGCTCAGCAACGCCAGGGCCAGCGCCGCGGCGATGGAGCGGGCCTGGGGCGGGGGAGAACGTTTCATAAAGCGGATCTCGACGTGTTCAGCAAAACATATCGAGGGAGGATGGGATGGGCAACCGCTATGTCCGCTCGGAAATATCGGCCATCATGACGCGTAGCTCCGCCAGTTCCTCATCGATCGCCAGGGCGGTCAGGACCTCCATTCGGCGGTAGCACGCCAGCACCTTCTCGCCGTCCGGCGTCAGAACGGCGCCACCGCGCGCCTGTCCGCCGCGGCTGGTTTCGACCAGAGGGCTCTTGAAGCAGGCGTTCATGCCCTCGACCAGCAGCCAGGCCCGCTTGTAGCTCATGCCCATGCGCCGGCCGGCGGCCGCGATCGAGCCGGTCTCCCGGATGCCCTCCAGGATGTCGGCCTTGCCCGGACCGATGGCGATGTCCGGCTCCAGAACGATCCGAAGCCTCGCCCCGGAAGTCTTGTTGCCCGCTTTCATCGGTCAAGAATTACCGGCCCGGTGACGGCGTGTCACGCAGCGCGAGGCCGGGCCGATAAGGCTCGCTCAGTTGCGGTGGTACTCGTCGTTGCGGCGGAACCACTGTCCGGTCTCGTTGCGCCTTCGGCGCGCGGTCGAGCCATTGGTACATGCCCCAGAGGCCGTCCAGCCCGCGCGTGGAGGTCGAGTAGGTGTGAGGACGACGCCGTCCTCGAGCGCGAACGCGCTGAGCCGGGCGCGATCGCGCGCCAAGGTGGCGGCATCGGTTCCGCAGGTAGCTGCGATCTGGAGCACCGGATTCGGAGCCGGCGCTGCGTCGAGAGCGTGGCCGCCGCGCCTGTGGTTATAGACCGGAATCGCAAGATCCATCAGGTCGATCCGGGCACCGGGGAGGTCCTTCGGATCATCGATTCGAACTGCTTCGTCACTGGGGTCACCTGGGTCGAGGGCGAACTCTGGCACGCCACCCGAGGGGGCGACGAGAGCAAGCTGAGGAGAATCGATCCGCTGACGGGGCGAGGTCCTGGTCCGGCTCGACATGCCGTCCGGCGAGGGCGTGTCGGGGCTGTAAGCCGACGGTGCCGAGCGGTTCTACTGTGGCGGCGGAAGCAGCGGGACGGTCCGGGCGGTCCGACGGCCGGGATGAGGCCGCGGGGCGGCCGAGATCAAGACTCCCGGAACTTCTGAACGCGCTGCTCCAGTCGGCGCAGCAGGACTTCGTGGGCGCTCGTGATCAGCAGCACCAGGATGATGCCGCCATAGACGCCCGGGCTGTTCAACAAGGTGCGGTGCCGGGTGATCAGGAAACCGAGACCCTCCACCGCGCCCAGCATCTCGGCCACGGTGACGCCGACGATCACCAGCGCCCCGCCGAGCCTGAGGGCGGCGATCAGGGTCGGCAGGCTGGCCGGCACCTGGACGTAGAGGATGCGCTGCCAGCGGTTGGCGCCGAAGGCGCGCGCCGTTTCGAGCAGGTGCGGGCTGAGCGACGCAACGCCGGCAACGGTGGTGAGCAGCGTCGGCACGAAGGCGAAGACTGTGGCGAACGCCACCTTGGAGCCCATGCCGAGTCCGAACCACACCATCATCACCGGGTACAGCACCACCATCGGCACGGCGTAGGCCGAGCGCAGCACGGGGAGCGCCATCCGCCGCGCGCGGGGCGAGGAGGCGATCAGCATGCCCAGCGTCACGCCGCCGCCGCAAGCGATCACGTAGGATACCAGGATCTCGACAAGCGTCGCCGGCAGGTGTGCCAGGTACTCGGCGCGGTACTCGTAGAGCGCGCCGATCGCTTCCGACAGCGACGGCACGAACAGCCTCGGGATCACGCCGAACCGCGGCAGCAACTCCCAGCTCGCCAGGACGAAGACGGCGAGGGCGGCCTGCGCCCAGCGGATCTGCCTCGGTGTCCGGAGCATCAGTGATCGGCGTCCCGGATGTGAGCCCAGATGCGGTCCTTGAGCGCGCCGAAGCGCTCTGACGACATCATCGAGAAGGTGCGGGGGCGCGGCAGGTCGACCGGAACGTCGTCGACGATGCGCCCCGGACGAGCGCTGAAGACGATGATCCGGTCGGCCAGATAGACCGCCTCGGAGAGGTTGTGGGTGACGAACATCACGGTCTTGCCGGTGCGCGCCCAGATCCGCAGCACCTCGTCGCCGAGAACCATCCGGGTCTGCTCGTCGAGAGCGGCGAACGGCTCGTCGAGCAGCAGCACGCCCGGGTCCTGCACCAGCCCGCGGCCGATCGACACCCGCTGCTTCATGCCGCCCGAGAGCTGGTGTGGCAGACGGTCGGCGAAATTGCCGAGACCGGTCAGGTCCAGCATCGCCCGGGCGGCCTCGAGCCGCTCGCGCTTCGGCATTCCGCGCAGCTTCAGCGGGAACGCGACGTTCTCCACGGCGGTCAGCCATGGCAGCAGGTTCGCCTCCTGGAAGATCATGCCGATGCGCTGCGGCACCGGGCCGACGATCGGCTCGCCGTTGCACAGCAACGTGCCGCCGGTCGGCAGGCGCAGGCCGGCGACCAGCGACAACAGCGTGGACTTGCCGCAACCGCTGGGGCCGACCAGCGCCACGAATTGCCCGGGCGGGATCTCCAGGTCGATGGCGTCGAGCGCGAGCGTGGACTGGCCCTCGACCGTGAAGTTCTGAGTCACCGCCCTGGCGGAAACCGCGGACTGCGTCATGCTGGTCTCTGCCTCCAGGCGCCGAGCCGCGTCTCGAGCTGCTGCAGCAGCTCGTTAACCGCTATCGCGAGGGTCGCGACGATTGCCAGGGCGGCGTAGAGCTGCGGCATCTGCAGGCTCTCGCCCCATCCGGCGATGCGATAGCCGATGCCGTCCCGGGCGCCGTAGATTTCGGCGAGGAGCACCGCGGTTATGTTGAAGATCATGCCGAGCCGGGCCGATTCCAGGAGAACCGGCGCCATCGCCGGCAGGTAGATCTCGCGGACCACCTGCAGGCGGTTGGCGCCGTACGCCCTGGCCACGGTGACCAGTTCGCGCGGTACCGATTCCACCGCCGAGATGCCGCCCAGGATTAGCACGAAGACCGTGGTGAACACCCCGAAGGCGATCTTCTGCTCGATCCCGACCCCGAAGATCAGAATGAAGATCGGCAGGAAGATCGACTTGGGCACCCCGAACAGGAAGTTCACCACCGGTCGGAATACTGCGCCCAACCCCGGCATCTCCGCCAGCGTGAAGCCGATGAAGAAGCCGACCGGCACCGAGATCAGGAACGCCACCGCGACCTCGTAGAGGGTCACGCCGAGGCTCTTGATCACGTTGGCCCGGCCGAGCAGTTCGACCAGCATGGGGGCGATGGTGCTTGGGGCCGGCGCGATCCGCGCGTTGACGATCCCGGCGGCAACCATCGCTTCCCAGAGGCCGAAGATCCCGCAGACGCCGACGGCGACCAGCAGGGGCTCGAGGTATCGCATGGTGGGCTAGGGCTTGGTCGGCACGATGTCGAGGTTCTGGAAGACCTGGTCGGCGGGAGCCAATTCCTTGGCACCGCTGGCCTTGGCCATCGCCAGCGCCACGTCGACCGATTCCCGTGTGATCTTGCCGTCGCGCGACAGCCGCCCAAAGGTCTTCTCGAACTCCATTTTGGCAATCTCGACCGGAAGCTCGTTGTTGGTCGCGATCAGGTTGATCGAATAGTCGGGGTTCTCGAGCATGTACTGCAGGGATCCGTAGATCGCGTTGAGCGTCCGGCGCACGAAGTCGGGACGTTCCTTGATGTCCTTCTCCCGAACGGCCCAGCCGCCGGTCAAGTTGGCCGGCATCGCGGTGGCGAAGTCGATGAGCGGCCGCACCGTCCCGTTGGCGACTTCCTGGTAGCTGAGGGGCGAATAGATCACGGCGGCGTCGAGGTTGCCGTTCAGGAGATTGGGCACTAGGCCACCGCCGCCAACCGGAACGCGGTTGAAG
>CAYNFA010000289.1:0-5749 GCA_964396345.1 uncultured Thalassobaculum sp. | reverse complement strand
GGCTCCAACCTGGACGAAATCCTGTTCCGGCACCGGCCGCGCCGGCTGGTGTGCTGCGGGGTGTCGACCGCCTACACCGTCGAGAGCACGGTGCGGCACGCCACCGACGTCGGCTACGAGGTGACGGTGGTGGCCGACGCCTGTTCGACCGCCACCCGCGAGCAGCACGAGGCGGCGCTGAACGCCATGCGGCTTATCGCGGACATTGCCGACGTGGACACCATCCTCGCCGGGCTCTGACGCCTGCCTAACTCCGCCCGCCGCCCTTGCGGAACGGCGAGGCGGGGTAGGTTCCGAGGATTCGCACCGCGCCCTTCGCGCAGAAGAACCGCAGCTCGTCGAGGGCGTGCTGCATGCCCGGCTCGTCGACATGGCCCTCGGCGTCGATGTAGAACTGGGCGGCTTCGAACGAACCGTCGATGATGTAGCTCTCCAGCTTGGTCAGGTTGACGCCGTTGGTCGCGAACCCGCCCAGCGCCTTGTAGAGCGCCGCCGGAACGCTGCGAACCTGGAACACCATGGTGGTGATGCACGGCCCGTTGGACACCGGTGGCATCACCCCCTGGCGCGCCATGATCAGGAACCGCGTGGTGTTGTGCGCCGCGTCCTCGATGGAGTCCTGCAGGACCTCGAGACCGTAGACCCGCGCCGCCATGGTCGAGGCGATCGCTGCCACGCTGCGGTCGCCGAGGGCGGCCACTTCGTGCGCGGCTCCGGCGTTGTCGGCATGGTTTATGCGCTTCAGCTTGAGCCGACCGATCAGCTTGCGGCATTGGGCCAGGCTCTGCGGGTGAGCTCGAACCTCGCGCAGATCCTCGACCATCGAGCCCGGCACGCCGAGCAGCATGTGGTTCACGCGCTGGAAGTACTCGCCGACGATGAAAAGTCCCGATTCCGGTAGCAGGTGATGGATGTCGGCGACCCGGCCGGCGACCGAGTTCTCGACCGGCACCATGGCCTTGTCGGCCTGGCCCTCCTGCACCGCCGTCAGCATGTCTTCGAAGCTGTGGCAGGGCAGCGGCTCATGATCGGGCAGCGCGTTAGAGCACGCGAGGTGCGAATAGGCCCCGGCCATTCCCTGGTAGGCGACGATCGGCGTGCGGCTCATGCGAAAGGCTCTCCGGGGCTTTGGGACGGGCGGGCGGGATCGAGCAGGCGGCGAGCCTGTTCCAACTGGGCGGGCGTGTCCACTCCGAGCGGCACGGTCTCGACGCGACCGACCTCGATCCGCATCCCGGCTTCCAGCGCGCGCAGCTGCTCCAGCCGCTCCCGCTTTTCCAGCGGCGACGGCGGCAGCGCCACGAACCGGTCGAGCGCGGCGCGCCGATAGGTGTAGATGCCGATGTGGTGGAACACCTCGCCGTCGCCCCATGGCACCGGCCACTTGCTGAAATACAGCGCCCGCCCGAAGCGGCCGTCCTGCTCCCAGGCGGCGACCACCTTGTTGACGCTGGTCTCCATCAGGTCGCCGGGATCGTGGATGGCGCAGGCGACCGTTCCCATGTCGGCGTCGCCGACCCGCGCCAGCGCCTCGATCGCGGTGCGCACGGTCTTGGGTTCCAGCACCGGCAGGTCGCCCTGCAGATTGACGATCATGTCGTGCGCGCCGTCCGGATCGATCCGTCGCAGCGCCTCGCTGATCCGATCGGTCCCAGAGGGATGCGACGGGTCGGTGACCACTGCCTCGCCGCCGACCTCCACGATCGCCCGGACGATCGCGTCCTCGCCAGCCGCGACCACGACCCGGCCGATGTCCGCCTCGATCGCCCGGCGCCAGACCTGAACGATCATCGGCTCACCGTGGATCTCGGCGAGCGGCTTGCCCGGCAGGCGGGTCGACGCCATCCGGGCCGGAATCAGCACGATCGGATTCATGCGCGCCCCCGTTTGCGGCGTTATGCCGCGTGAGCCGGCCCTCATACGCCGCGCGCGCACTGTTGCGCAAGCGCAGGCCGGCGGGCTAATTCCCTGGTTGCATAAGTCGTCGGCGCGTGGACAGCGCGTGGCCGCGTGGGTATGTTAGCGCCGCCGCGCCGGGGGGCGCGACCGCATCGAGACGAGAAGGGTTCGAGGCATGGCAACGTCGCTCGAAAGCAACAAGATCCTGGCCGGCATACTGGCCGCAGGAATTCTCGCGATGTTGACCGGCAAGATCGCCGACGGGCTGGTTCACCCCACCCCGCTTCAAGAGAACGCCTTCAAGATCGAGGTGCCCGAGGGCGAGGCTACCGCGTCCGCCCAGAGCGCCGGCCCAGCACCGATCGAGCCGGTTCTGCCTTTGCTCGCTGGCGCCGACGTCGCTGCCGGCGAGACCCAGGCAAAGAAGTGCGCGGCCTGCCACGGCTTCGAGAAGGGTGGACCCAACAAGGTCGGCCCGAACCTGTACGGCATCGTCGGCCTGCCGAAGGCGAGCCACGACGGCTACAGCTACTCGAATGCCCTGGCCTCGTTCTCCGACCCGAAGGAGTGGACTTACGAGTCGCTCAACAAGTTCCTCCTGAAGCCAACCGACTACGTTCCTGGCACCAAGATGAATTTCGCCGGGCTGCGCAAGGCCTCCGACCGCGCCGACCTCATCGCCTACATGCGCAGCCAGGCGGACAGCCCGGCCCCGCTGCCGTCGGCGGAAGAGGTGCAGGCCGCCAAGGACGCTTACGAGAACGCCAAGTCGGGCGGCTGACCGTTCGCGTCCCAGGGCCCGCCCTGATGGCCCGCCCCGACCTTGACGTCCTCGCCGCGTTCGCCGCCGAGCTGGCCGATGCCGCCGGTCCGATCATCCGCGAGCATTTCCGCACCGGCCTCGCCGTCGAGGCCAAGGCCGACGAGAGCCCGGTAACCGCGGCTGACCGCGCCGTCGAGCGCCGGCTGCGCGAACTGATCGAGGCGCGCTGGCCCGATCACGGCATCGCCGGCGAGGAATACGGCCTCAAGGCGCCGGATGCCGAGTACGTCTGGTCGCTCGACCCGATCGACGGCACCAAGGCGTTCATCACCGGTCGACCGACCTTCGGCACCCTGATCTGCTTGGCCGAACGCCGGGCCCCGCTGCTCGGGGTCATCGACTGCCCGATACTGAACGAGCGCTGGGTCGGCGGCCACGAGCGGCCGACCACCCTGAACGGCCGGCCGATGGCGCGTCGTCCGGACCGAGACCTCTCTCAGGCGATCCTGGCCACCACCTCCCCGCACATGTTCAAGGGCTGGGAAACCACGGCGTTCGAGCGCCTGCGCGCCGAGGTGAAGCTGCCGGTGTACGGCGGCGACTGTCACAATTACGGCCTGGTGGCGCTCGGGACCCTCGACCTGGTGGTAGAGGCCGACCTGCAGGACTACGACTACCTGGCCCCGGCGGCGGTGATCGCCGGCGCCGGCGGCCTGGTGACCGATTGGGACGGCGTCCCGGTCACTCTCGGCTCGACCAGCCGGGTGCTGGCCGCGCGCACCCCTGAACTGCACGCCGAAGCGCTGCGGTGGCTGCAGGGCTGACGGCCCTCAGTAGCCTTTCGCGGGATCGATCAGGCCGATTGGCGCGTGGCCGGCGCGGCTGCGACGGATGTTCTCGACGAACACGCGGGTCGCCGTCACCGGGTTGATCTCGCTGGCGATGTGTGGCGTCAGGTAGACCCGGGGATCGGACCAGAAGCGATGGCCGGCCGGCAGCGGCTCGGTCCGGAACACGTCGAGTGCGGCTGCCGCCAGCCGACCGCCGTCGAGCGCGGCGATCAGGTCGTCCTCCACCAGATGCCCGCCGCGGCCGACGTTCACCAGCAGCGATCCGGGGGCCATGCGCTCGAACAATCCGGCGTTCAGGATTCCCTCGGTCTCGGGCGTCAACGGCAACAGGCAGACCAGAACGCTCGACCACGCCGCCAGCGCCCGCAAGCCCTCGGGCCCGTGGTGACAGTCAAGCCCGTCGATGACCTTCGGCGAGCGCGCCCAGCCGGCGGCGGCGAAGCCGAGGTCCTGCATCGCCCGCGCCACCGCCTGCCCGAGATGCCCGAGCCCGAGCACGCCGACCCGCACGGCGTCAGCGTCGAACACCACCCCGGTCGGCCACCGGGCGTCGGCGCGCATCGACTCGACCCATTCCAGGCGACGGTGCCAGCGCAGCACCGCCAGCGCCACCTGGTGGACCATCGAGCGGGCCATCCAGGGGTCGACCACCCGCGCCACCGGAACACGCGCCGGACGGTCAGGATCGGCCAACACATGGTCGACCCCGGCGGCCATCGACTGGATCAGCGCCAGGTTCGGGTAGGTCCGGAACAGCCCGTGCGGCAGCTTCCAGGTGATCGCCACCTCGACCGTCGCCGGATCGCCGATGGCGTCGAGCCCGCGCGCGTCCAGATCCGGTGCCTGCCGTCTCAGTTCGTCGATCCACGGCGCCGGGTCGGCGTTGGCGACGTGGACCAGGATCACGCCCATCGGGCCGCCGCTCAGTACTGCCGCTCCGGGTCGACCGAGTTGATCGGCGTCTCGCCGGCGAACACCCGGCGGATGTTCTCGGCCACCTGGTCGGCGCCGCTGTCGGCGTTTGTGAGGGCCGAGACGTGCGGCCAGACCTGCACCTTCGGATGCGTCCAGAGCGGGTTGTCCGCCGGCAGCGGCTCGGTGCGGAACACGTCAAGCGCGGCCCCGGCGAGATGCCCGGAATCGAGGGCCGCCAGCAGATCGGTTTCCACCAGTTGCGCGCCGCGCCCGGCGTTCACCACGAACGCGCCCTTCGGCAGCTTGGCGAACAGCCGCGCATCCATCAGGTCGGTGGTCTCGGGCGTCAGCGGCAGCAGGCCGCACAGGATGTCGGTGCGGGCGAGGAAGGCGTCGAGTTCGTCGGGGCCGGCGTAGCTTGTGATGCCGGGGATCGACTTGCGGGTGCGCGACCAGCCGGCGACATCGAAACCGAGCGCCGCCACCTTGCCGGCGGCCTCCGCGCCCAGGGCACCGAGGCCGAGGAAGCCGACCCGGCGGGTCGAGGTCTCGGGTGCCGGCAGCTGCTTCCATTCCCGTCGCCGCTGCAGCGCCTCGTAGTCCGGGCCCTGGCGGTGGAAGCGCAGCACCTGCAGCAGGAACCACTCGGCCATCGCCCGGCCCATCCACGGATCGACCAGGCGCAGGATGTGCGGCCCGCGCGGCAACTCCGGGTCGCCGAAGATGTGGTCGACGCCCTGGCCGAGCGAGCAGATCGCCTGCAGGTTCGGGAACTCCTTGAGGAAGCTTGGCGGTACCTTCCAGACCAGCGCGAAGCCGATGTCGGCCGGGTCGCCGACGTTCGGCCAGGCCCGGAAGTCGAGGCCGGAGATGCGCTCGCTCAGCGCCTGGCGCCAGGGCTCGGAGGAATCATTCGGGGATCGGAAGAGCACGGCCGGCATGAGGTCCCTCGGAATACGCGTCTGGAATCAGCCAAGACCTTATGAGGGCCGGGCGACGATGTCGACGGCCTGCGGGACCGGCACCTCTTCCGAGGCCCCGCGAAGGACGCTAGCGTCGCCCCCGTACCACCGTCCCGGGTCCCGCCATGCTCCGCATCCTCGGCAAGTCCAGTTCGATCAACGTCCGCAAGGTGCTGTGGACCTGCCGGGAGATCGGCGTCGCCTACGCCCGCGAGGACTGGGGCAGCGGCTTCGCCTCGACCCGTACGCCGGAGTTCCTCGCCATCAACCCGAACGGCCTGGTGCCGGTGATCGAGGACGCCAACAGCACGCTCTGGGAGAGCAACACCATCTGCCGCTATCTGGCGGCCGAGCACGGC
>CAYNFA010000288.1:0-5751 GCA_964396345.1 uncultured Thalassobaculum sp. | reverse complement strand
CGCCGCCGAAATAGGAGATGAGGTAGCCCCACTCGATCTGTTCAGGCAGCGCCGTCGTCGCCATCGCCCGGAACAGCATGGCCGGGATCGCGAAGTCGAAGACGAAGGCCGACAGCCCCTTGGTGGCTTCAGGGCGGAACAGGCCGAGGCGCGCGGCGCCGTAGCCGATGCCGACGATGCCGAACACCGGCACGATGATCTCGAGGATGATCTCCATGGGCGACGGCTTACGAGCCGTCGAAGCGTGTCGCAAGCGCGATCGCGGAACGAGGGTGTTACCGGCGAGTATTCCGCCGCGATTGACGGACAGGGCGGCGCGTCGTACCGACAAGGAAACCTTGGGAGGATGAACCGATGCCGCATCTCGAGATCGCCGACGGGGAGAGCCTCTACTACGAGTACGAGGCCCCCGGGGCGGCCGGTAAGACCTTCGTGTTCGTGAACGCGCTGACCGGCAACTACCAGATGTGGCAGGCGGTGATCGGTCCGGCCCTGCGGGCCGCCGGCTACGGCACCCTGGTCTACAACTTCCGCGGCCAGGCCGAGAGCCGCACGGCGCCGACCACGCGGCCGACGCCGACCCAGATCGTCGACGATTTGGTGCGCATCTGCCGGGAGGTGGTCCCCCCGGAGCCGATCCTGGTCGGGCTGTCGATCGGCGGGTTGTTCGCCGCCCAGGCGTTCGCCAAGGGGGGTCCAGCGGCCGGCCTGGTGCTCATCAACACGCTGCGCAAGCCGAGCGAGCGGCTGGCCTGGATCAACCAGGCGATGGCGCACGGCGTCAGGGCCGGCGGCTTCCGCCTGATCATGGAGCTGTCGCTGCCGATGCTGGTCAACCCGGACAAGCTGGCGGAAATGCGCGCCAACGTTCAGACCGGCGAGCCGTACGCGCCGATCGATCCGAACGACGGCGGGTACCGGCTGATGGTCGAATCGACGGCTACCGACTGGGCGTTCCCCTGGGAGAGCCTGACGCCGCCCGTCCTACTCACGGTCGGCGCGCACGACCGTGTCTTCTACGTCGCCGCCGACGTCGACGAACTCGCGGCGCGCATCCCGAACGCCACCCGCGTCGACTTCGCCGACGCCGGCCACCTGATCCCGGCGGAGCGTCCCGAGGCCTTCGCCAAGGCGCTGCTCGACTTCGGCAAATCGCTCTGAGGTGAGGCGCATGGCCTGGACGCCGGCCCTGGTGATCTTCGACTGCGACGGCGTGCTGGTGGATTCCGAGCCGATCGCCAACCGCCTGATCGCCGAGGCCCTCAGCGCCGCCGGCCTGTCGATGTCGGGCGAGGAAGCGCTCGAGCGGTACCGTGGCGGCAAACTCACCCGCATCAAGCTGCGGGTCGAGGAGGATCTCGGGATCGAGCTCGGCGAGCATTGGGTCGACGGCATCTATCAGCGCCAGTTCGACGCCTTCCGGCGCGAGCTGCAGCTGATCCCGGGAATCCTCGAGGTGCTGGACGCCCTCGACCTGGCCGGGGTCCCGTACTGCGTCGGCTCGAACGGGCCGCTCTACAAGATGCGGGTCTCGCTGGGCGTGACAGGTCTCTACGAGCGGCTGGAGAGCCGGATCTTCTCGGCCGACATGGTGGCCGAGCCGAAGCCGGCTCCCGACCTTTTCCTGCACGCCGCCGCCGCCTTCGACATCCCGCCCGAGGACGTGGCGGTCGTTGAGGACAGCGCGCCGGGTGTGAGCGCCGGCGTCGCCGCCGGGATGCGGGTATTCGGCTACGCCCACGATTCCGGCGAGGCGCCGTTGGTTTCGGCGGGGGCGAGCGCCACCTTCCTGCGGATGACCGATCTGCCCGGTCTGCTCGGGCTCCGGTGAGGCATCGGCGCCGGTCACACGCCGTAACCAAACGTGATGTGACGCCGACGGACGCGACGCGCTACCTGCCCGGATGAACTGCGAAGCCGTGATCTTCGACTGCGACGGCGTGCTGATCGACTCCGAGCCGATCGCCGTCGCCATTCTGCGCCAGGACTTGGCCGTCCTTGGCGTGACGATGCGAGAGGACGAAGTCCACCACCGCTTCACAGGTTGGAGCACCACCCAGATTGCCGAGGCGATGGTCGCTGAGTTCGGCGTGCCGGTCCCGGCCGACTGGGTGCCGTCGCACAACGCGCGGGTGCGCGAGGCCGTCGCCGGCTCGGTCGAGCCGATCGCCGGCGTGACCGCCGTTCTGGACGGACTCGACGCCGCCGGCATCCCGTGGGGGGTCGCGAGCCAGAGCGGCATGCTTTACCTGGAGCTCGGGTTGGGCCGGGTCGGGATCTGGCAGCGCGCGCTCGGCCGGGTGGCGTCGTCGCAGCTGGTCGCCCGGCCAAAGCCGGCCCCGGATGTCTACCTGATGGCGATGGGGCTGGTGGGCGCCCGCCCCGGGAGCGTGGTGGTGATCGAGGATAGCCCGACCGGCGTGCGCGCGGGCGTTGCAGCCGGCGCGCGGGTTATCGGCTACGCGGCCGACCGCCGGCCGGAGCAATTGCTGGACGCCGGCGCGGCCGCGACGATCGCGGCCATGCCGTCGCTTCTGGGAATGCTTGGGGTCAGACCGCCGGCGGCCTGAAGAACAACAGGTTCTTGACGTCGTCGGCGATCCGCACCTGGTATCCTTGAGCCAGTATCGAGTCCACCAGGGGGCGGCGCGCTTCCTCGTGCCAGCGGATCTCCATCCGCAGCGACTTGAAGCGCGGGTCGGACAGGATGCCTCGCATGCCGTCGATCACCGGCTCCTCCAACCCGTCGACGTCGATTTTCACGTGGGTAGGGAAGGGGATCTCGCCACGCTGCACCAGGAGGTCCAGCGGGATTCCGCGCACGGTCTCGCGCTCGGCGTCTCGATCGGCGTATTGCGCGCTGATGTCATCGTGGCCGAAAGACTGGTTGGCGGCGCCGGCAAAGCTCTGTCCGAAGTACAGGGTATCGATCCGCTCCCGGTCGGTGGCGGCGGCGTGCAGGACCGTCACCCGATCCCCCAGTCCGTTCGCGGCAACGTTGTGCTGCAATTCGGCGACGTTGAGGGAGAATGGCTCGATCGAAACCACCCGGCATCCGCTGATGCCCGCCGCGAGAACGCTGTAGACTCCGACGTTGGCGCCCACGTCCACCAGGACGTCGGAGGGCTCGAAGCCCGCGAACCAGCGCAGCATGCCCGGCTCGAACGCGAACAGCGTGGCGGTCATGCGGCGGATCTGCTGGGAAGCCAGACGCAACGCCAGCTCGCGCCCGGCGATCGTGATGCGGGCGTGATCGGCGCCGTTGCGGACGGCGACCGGGCCTCCCAGCACGGCTTCGGCCGACAGGGTGCCGAGCGCGTGGGCGATCCGGTAGCCGCGGTTGTTGAGGCGCCGGCCGGCGTCGTTCTTCCAACGGACGCACTCGGCAAACAGCTGGTCTGGCCCGCTTCGCAGACCGGATCCGGCGAGGCAGGCGCACCAATGGGTCCAGCGCCACACGCCTTGTGAGTTGCGGTCCGGGAGGCGGAGCGAAAAGGCCAGACACTCCAGGGTGGTGTCGACGTCGTCCGGCCTCAACAGGACATCGAGGCGTGCCAGGTCGTGGGCGCGTGCGCCGGACTCGCTATCCCCGAGTTCAAGGGCGATCTCGTGACGCAGCGTGGAGTCACCAGGTGCCGTTCCATCCATGGCGGCCAGCAACGCGGCGGCGCGGGCGGGGGCGCCGCGGCGGAACGCCGCCGTGGCGGCGACGGTCGCCACGGCGGGCCTTCGAAGGGTGCCGGAGGCGAGATTCATGGCCAGTCGGTCGACCGCGGCGGCGCCTCCCGGACCGTTCAGGGCGCGGCTGGCGACCTGGGCAAGCATCGGGCCGACGTCGGCGCCGGCCATTTCCAGCTGGTCGACCAGCGACACCGCATCGGCGACACGCCCGAGATCGACATAGGCCTGGAGTCGCGCCGCTCCGGTGGCGGCGGCGGGCAACCCGAGCGGTCTGGCTCGCTCGGCCCACCGCAGCGCCGCCGCGGGGCGCGTTGTCGCACTCGCCGCCTCGGCTGCCGCCAGGACGGCATCCCGGGACCCGGGGGCCCTGACCAGGATCCGCCGGAACCGGTCGAGCGCCTCGTGAACGGCGCCACAGGTCATCTGCATCCGGCCTGTCGCGAGGAACCTTCGCCAGGACGGGGAGCGCCGCGGCGACATCGCCGTCGCCAATGTGGCTTAACGCAACCAGCATCCCGATCGGCCCGGCGAGCGCCGGAACCGTCGCAAGCGGCGCCAGCGCGGTTCGAGCTTCCGCGTTCCGCCGGCGCGCGATCAGATCCCGTGCACGGTCGATGATCTGCGACACGCCGGTTGCCGACATCCAGACTCCGCTCCGCGACCGAGCGCCGACGCTCGCTGCCGAGCACCTTCCGCTACCCGCTGACCCTAGCGGCAACCGGGCCGCCGACGCCAGCCCTCGGTTGCGTCCGGCGCTACTCCGCGGCGGTCGGCGCGATCATCACCGCTGGCGCTGCCCGCCAGGATTCCGGCCGGCAGCGGACGTACTGCGGCGGGTACTCGGTGTCGACCCCGAGCGCGCGGGCGGCGTGCCAGGCCCAGCGGGGATTGTCCATGGCGCCGCGGGCGATGGCGACGAAGTCCGCCTTGCCGGAAGCGACGATGCTTTCGGCCTGCCGGGGTTCAGTGATCAGGCCGACCGCCATGACCGGGATACCGACGTCGTTGCGGACGCGCTCGGCGAACGGCACCTGGTAGCCCGGTCCGAGCGCGATCTTCTGGCCCGGGTGGTTGCCGCCTGACGACACGTCGATGAAGTCACACCCCTTGGCCTTGAGCGCCTTGGCGAACTCGACGACCTCGTCGACGGTCAGCCCGCCCTCGACCCAGTCGGTGGCGGAGACGCGCACCCCCAGTGGCTTGTTCTCAGGCCAAACCGCACGGCACGCCTCGAACACCTCGAGCGGGAATTGCATGCGGCCTTCGATTGAGCCGCCATAGCGGTCGTTGCGGACGTTGGACAGCGGCGACAGGAACTGATGCAGCAGATAGCCGTGCGCCGCGTGCAACTGAGCGATATCGAAGCCGATCCGCGCCGAGCGCTCGGTCGCCGACACGAACTGCGCCTTGACCATGGCGAGGCCGTCGTCGTCGAGCGCGCGCGGCGCCGGCCAGTCGCCGTAGCCCACCTCGGACGGGCCAAGCGTCTGCCATCCGCCGTCGGCGGCGGCGACCGGAGCGCTGCCCTTGAGCGGCGGGTTCACCGAGGCCTTGCGCCCGGCGTGCGCCAACTGGATACCCATCTTGGCGACGCCATGGGTGTTGCAGAAGTCGATGACCCGTTTCAGGGTGCGCTCGTTGTCATCCGACCACAATCCGAGGCACTTCGGCGTGATCCGGCCTTCAGGAGACACGTGGGTGGCCTCGGTGAAGACCACCGCCCCGGCGCCCATGGAAAGCTGGCCGAGATGCATCAGGTGCCAGTCGTTGGCGTTGCCGTCCTCGGCAAGGTATTGGCACATGGGCGCAACAACGAGTCGGTTGCTGACCGTCATGTCGCGCAGGGTGATCGGCGAGAACAGCTGGCTCATCGGCTTCTCCGTGGATCGAAGTCGGGACGCGGGACGGTAGCGACCGCCCATGTGGAGGAAAAGTGCGATGGCGGCAAGGGTGTCGGTCGACGAGATGAACCGGATCATGCGCGAGGACGTGCCGATGGCCGCCAACCTCGGGATCCGGTTCGAGAGCATCGAGGACGGGCGAGCCACCGCCAGGTTGCCGTTTCGCGAG
>CAYNFA010000287.1:0-5765 GCA_964396345.1 uncultured Thalassobaculum sp. | reverse complement strand
ATAGTCCTCGAACACCAGTTCGCCGGAATCGATCGACTTGTAGCCGAGCTTCTCAAGTTTGCGGCCCACCCGGAAGCCTTCCTGCTTCGGCGCGATGAACAGGCTCATGCCCTGGTGGCGGGGTTGGGCGGCGGGGTCGGTCTTGACCAACAGAGCGAAGCAACTGCCTTCGATGCCATTGGATATCCAGGTCTTGGTGCCGTTCAGGACATAGCCGTTGCCGTCGCGCCGGGCGGTCATGCGGATGCCCTGCAGGTCGGTACCGGCGTCCGGTTCGGTCAACGCCAGCCCGCCGCGGATCTCGCCGGTGGCAAGCTTCGGCAGCCAGGCGGTTTTCTGCTCGGGCGTTCCGAACTTCTCGATCGCCAGCGCCAGCATCAGGTGGGAGTTGAAGATGCCGGTGACCGCCATCCAGTCCTGCGAGATTCGCATGACGATCTTGGCGTAGGTGCCGGCCGGCAGGCCGAGCCCGCCATACTCCGGTGAGATGGTGGCGCCGAACAGTCCAAGATCCTTCATCTGCTCGACCGTCTCGGTCGGGTAGCGGTCGGCGTGATCGAATTCCTTGGCGATCGGCTTGATCTCGCGCTCGACCCACCGGTCGATGGTCGCGAGGAGTTGCGCCTCGTCCGCCGGATCGATGCTGCGCCCCTGGAGCGGTTCGGACATGAACGACAACCTCTCGAAAATTTGTACGGACAAATTTGCCTTGTGCAACAACCTAAGTCAATCGGTCGGGGTCAAGCCGAGGCGTCCTCATCGCGGCGCAGGCGGATCGTGTAGGCGAAGCTGTCGGGGAGGTGCCAGTTCACCGCGACCATCATGACCCCCCCGCTGACGTCCAGGTAACGGCGCACGATCCTCAATCCCGGCGCTCCCGTCCGGGTGCCCAGCACTTTGGCTGATTCGCCGGGCATCGGTGCGGCGGAGATTTCCTGGATGGCCTCTACTACCCGCTCACCGGAGCGCGCCTCGATGAGCGCGTGAATCGGCCCGGCCTCGCTCGCGACCTCCTCAAGCATGCTGGCGAAACGGGCGTGCGCGAAGATCACCACGTGGCAGACCTTCTCGGAGCGGTTGGCGGTCCATCGCGTTCCGTTTATCCGCAGCCAGCGTGTACCGGCTGGCCACCGCATCAGCGCTGCCTCCATGGCGTCCAGAATGGTCAATTCCTTGCCGGTGACTTCGAGCATGGTGTCACGTGTGTAGCTGAACAACTCCGAAAGCGACCGGATGGTGTGGACATAGGCAACTGGTGGTAACGCCGCGATGACGCGGCTGCCTGCGCCTTGGCGACGCTCGATCAAGCCGAGATCCACCAGCCGTCTCAGCGCCTCGCGCACGGTATGTCGACTTACCCTGTGGCGCTCGCACAGTTCGCTCTCGGTGGGCAACGCGGCGCCGACCGGGTGCAGACCGACCGCGATGTCCGACCGCAGCCGGTCAGCGAGGCGTTGGTAGAGCGGCGGCTGGTCAATTCGCCCGGCTGGGTCGAGCGCCGGCGGATGGGGGGCCTGGGTGCGGTCGTCCGGCATAGGGCAATCCTAGCATCGGAAATTGATCCGGACAATTTCTCCTCCGCCGACCGCGACTCGCATCGCCGCGCGCGGTACGATCATGACGTCGCTCGGGTGTGGGGGCGCGACGGAGTGCAACCTCGTCCAGCGCCTGCTGTTGTCTGAGGGCCTCAGCGGTGGCCGGTCACCCACGGCTCGGGCACCCAATCGCTGGAATCCGAATGCTTCGCGTTGCCTCCTACAACATCTGCAAAAGTGTCGGCACCGATTGGCGCCGTCGCCCAGCCAGGGTTCTGGCGGTGCTGCGTGAACTCGATGTCGACGTAGTCGCCCTGCAGGAGGTCGATCGCCGGTTTGGCGCACGAGCGACGTCTCTCTCTGCCGAGGCGATCTCGGCAGAGACGCCGTTCGACGCGGTCCGCTTCGGGGTAAGGCCGCGCAGCCTCGGATGGCACGGCAACACACTGCTGGTCAGGCGCGACGTCGAGGTGCTCGCCCAGCGCCGCCTCGAATTGCCGGCGCTTGAGCCGCGCGGCGCGGTGCTGGCCGATCTGCGTGTGCGCGGTCTGACGGTTCGAGTCATCGGCATGCACCTTGGTTTGCTCGGGTTCTGGCGGCGTCGGCAGGCGCACGCGGTCCTGCGAGGTCTGGAGGAGTTGGAGGATCCGCTGCCCACCGTGATGCTCGGGGATCTCAACGAGTGGAGCGTCGAGGGAGGATGCCTGGCGCTGTTCGCCAAGCACCATCACGTCGTTGCGCCGGGGCCGAGTTTCCATTCCAGTCGGCCATTCCTGACGCTCGACCGGATCATCGCCAGCATCGACCTGCGGGTGGACGAGGCCGGCGTGCACGCCTCCGACCGGGCGCGGATCGCGTCAGATCACCTGCCGGTGTGGGCTTCACTGTCGCCGATGGGAGCCGCCGCCGAGGAGCTTCGGCATACGTTGGCGCGCACGCCATGGACATGAGCGACCGCAGCGACCGGCTTGGTCGATTGTGCCGACGCTACGCCCCCGACGGTGGACGATCCGGTTTCTCGCTCCTGCGTACCGGTGAGGAAGCCTACCTGACGCTGCACGGCCTCGCTGCCGCCAGCCGGCGCACTCTGGACGTCCAGTATTACCTCTGGGAGGACGATCGCTCCGGTCGGCGGCTGCTGGCGGCGCTGCTCGACGCCGCCGACCGCGGGGTGCGGGTGCGGATGCTGCTGGATGATATCGGCGCGCCGCGAAGCGATCCGTTCCTGGCGCGCCTGGACGGGTACCCGAACGTCGAGGTTCGCCTGTTCAACCCGTTTCCGCGTCGGCTGTGGACCGCGCTGGCTGGCCTGTTCAGGGCCCGTCAGTTGAGCCGGCGCATGCACAACAAGGTCTTCATCGCCGACTGCCTGGCCGCCGTTGTCGGCGGCCGCAATGTCGGCGACCGCTACTTCGACAGCGCCGAGGCGTGGAACTACCGCGACCTGGACCTGTTCGCCGTGGGGCCGGTCCTGGAGCGGCTGACGGCGGCGTTCGACTCGTTCTGGGACAGCCCGCACGCCCGGCCCATCGGCGCCATCGATCGCGGGCGGTGGCGTCTCGCCGATGTTCGGGCCACCGTCCGCGGGGTGCGCCGCTCAGTGGCGCGCGACGGCGACGGGCCGTTCCCGCGCGACCTGCGCGTTCGCTCTTACCGGTCCCTATCGCGCGACCGTTTCGCTCGGCTCTTGGCTGCGGAGGAGGCGACCGTTGTCGTCGACGCGCCCGACAAGACCGAGACTGGCGAGCCACGCCTTCTCGAGCAGCTGCTTGCCAAACTCGATGGCGCGCCAACCCGAGAAATGCTGCTGGAGACCGCGTACTTTATTCCGACACGGCGAGGGACGGAGCTGTTGAGCCGCTTCGCGCGCAGCGGCGTGATCGTCCGCGCGCTGACCAACTCGGCGGCGTCGACCGAGGTGGCGATCGCCTATGCCGGCTACCGACGGTACCGCCGGGCGCTGCTTGCGGCCGGTGTGCAGCTTCACGAATTGCGTCCGAGACGGGTGGTGGGGCCGGGCCGATACGCCGCCGACCCCGAGACCAAACTGCACACCAAGGCGGCGGTCATCGATCGGCGCGACGTGTTCGTAGGATCCCTCAACATCGATCCTCGGTCGGCGACGCTGAACACCGAGATCGGTCTTTTGATCCGCTGCCCGGCTCTCGCAGCCGAGGTCGCCGAGTTCATCGAGGACGGGATGTCGGCAGCCGCTTCGTGCCAGGTGACCCTGACCGACGGGCGCCTCGGTTGGCTCGACGGCGACGGGTCACGGGCCGTCGTGCATCAGCGTGAGGCGGGCCGGGGGTGGTGGTGGTGGGTACTGGCGCGGCTGATGTCGCTGCTGCCGATCGAGGGACAATTGTAGCCGGCTCACGGCGACCGTGCGCCGTCCGGGCGGCCTACTCCTCAAAGCGGCCCGTGTGGTCACGATCCCGGTCGTATCGCCTTGTGAGCGGAAACGGCGGCAACCAGGACTCCCGGCGGACGATCCAGCTTTCATAGGTTGGCTTCAGTTGATCTGAAGCGTCCAGGGATCCCAAATTCACTTCGATCTCATCGGCGGTGCGCGCGAACACGGACGAGCCGCAGCGGGGACAGAAGAACCGCCCGAGGTAGTCCCGTGTCTCGCCCTCGATCGTCACCGCATCCTGAGGGAACACCGCGGAAGCGTGGAAAAGGGCCCCGTGATGCTTGCGGCAGTCGAGACAGTGACAAACGCCGATCCGGTATGGGAGGCCCGACGCGACAAGTCGAACGCTGCCGCACAGGCAACCGCCGGTGAATCGGTCCATGTGCTGCGTCTCCTCCCGCCGCGCGCGAGCTCAGATGTGGAGAGCATGCCCGAGCGCCCGTAGCGCCGATTCCGGGATGGCCTCGCCGAGGGTGGGATGGGCGTGGATGGTGGCGGCGACGTCCTCCAGACGGCATCCCATCTCCAACGCCAAGGCGAACGGCGACGACAGCTCCGACACGCCCGCCCCGACCGCCTGCAGGCCCAGCACGAGATGATTGTCGGCGCGCGCGACGATCCGGACGAAGCCCACTTCGCTCTCCGTCGTCATGGCCCGGCCATTGGCCTGGAAGGGAAATTGCCCGGTCTTAACCTCGATGCCGGCGACGCGCGCCTGCTCGGGTGACAGCCCGGCGCTGCCGATCTCCGGGTCGGTAAAGCACACCGCCGGGATCGCGGTCTTGTCCCAGGCGCGCTTTCCGCCGGCGATGATCTCAGCCACCATCTCGCCCTGGGCCATCGCCCGGTGGGCCAGCATCGGCTCGCCGGTGATGTCGCCGACGGCCCAGATCCCGCGCATCGAGGTCCGGCAACGATCGTCGACCGCCACGAACGACCCGTTCATGTCGAGCGCCAGCTGCTCACGTCCCCAGCCTTCGGTCAGCGGGCGTCGCCCGGCGGTCACCAGCACGATATCGGCGGGCAGCCTCGCCTCGCTGCCGTCCGCGGTCTCCACGATCACCGCCTCGCCGCCCGCCATTCCGCGGGCCTTGGCGCCGAGGAGGACAGTGATACCAAGCTCTCGGAGGCGGGCGGCCACCGGCCGGGTCAACTCCGGATCGTAGAGCGGCAGGATGCGATCGGTCGCCTCCACCATCGTCACCTGGCTACCGAGCTTGCAGAAGGCGGTTCCGAGCTCCAGGCCGATGTAACCGGCGCCGATCACCACCAACCGTTCCGGGATGGCACCCAGCGCGAGCGCTTCGGTGGACGAGACAATGCGACCGCCGAATGGCAATGAGGGCAGGGCGACGGGCTCCGAACCGGTAGCGATGATCACGTGCTCGGCGCGGATCACCTGGGTTCCGAGGCCGGTCTCAACCTCCACGGTCTTGCCGTCGCGGAAGCGGCCCCAGCCCTGCACGGTCTTGACTCCGGCTTTCTTGAGCAGACTGGCGACTCCGTTGGTCAGACGGTTGACGATCCCGTCCTTCCAATCCCGGCACACGGCGAGATCGAAGGCCGGGGATGTCAACGTTATGCCGGGGGTGCGTTCGCCGCTGGCGATCTCGCGGATCTTCAGGAACTCGTCGGCGGTGTGGATCAGCGCCTTCGACGGGATGCAGCCCACGTTCAGACATGTGCCGCCCGGCTTGACCGCCTCGACCACAACCGTGTCGAGGCCGAGTTGGCCGGCCCGGATCGCGGCTACGTAGCCGCCGGGTCCTGCCCCCAGAATCAGAACGGTGCAGGAGCTGTCCTTCATTGCCCCGTCC